>JAZDGV010000110.1:0-2986 GCA_043806535.1 Candidatus Aenigmatarchaeota archaeon | reverse complement strand
CCGCGTAAGAGATTTTTTCCAAGTCGAAAACGTTGGCTTCTCGTCCGAGCCGACACGACCATGGCGAGTGGGCGTCGGAATTTGAAATCAACGCGACGTTGTCCAACTGAGACAGCCGCCAGTTCATCGCAGGATCGGATGAGAGACCTGTCTCAATCGCGAATATGTTTTTTGTTTGGTCCTCGAAACACTCTTGCAAACTGTCAAAGCCTGATTTTGATCCGAACACCGAGAACCACGGCGTCCATGCGTGAGCAGGAACCACTAAGATGTCTTTTGATATTTTCATCATCATTTCCACAAACGCCGCGCACGTGATCTTCCCGAAAATCGGCCGGCCGTCCGCTGAAAGGTTTCCGCGCTTCCCAAGCTCGTCGTTGATTTGATCGACAATCTCAAAACTCGGAGCAAGAATGACGTTGTGAACTTTTCTGACTTTTTCTCCCTGCGAGTAGATCAACGCTATCTCGGCTGACAGGGCGAACAGAACGTCCTGCGAATTTTTTGTAACAAAAAAACCGCTCCCGTCCTTCTCAATCAAGTCGTTTTTCAAATCCTTCAGGTGCAGCGGATGAGTGAAGTCGCCTGTGCCCAAAAGATTCAGACCTTTGATTGCGGCGAAACTCCCAAGGTTTTGTATGTCCATCTGCGGTGACGTGGCTCTGCTGTATTTCGAATGCAAGTGCAAGTCTGCGATGATTTGCATCATGAAACACCTTATAGTTGGTTTGTTTCTGCATGACAAGAATGCTTTCTACAATACAGATTCCGCATTCTTGTCATAAACAACAAATTGCACTGGAAAATTAATAAATGGGCTCGACCGGATTCGAACCGGTGACCCACGGCATTTACGCTCAGTGGCCTTATAAGACCGTCGCTCTATCCAGAAGCCGCAGTTCCTTTGAACACATTTGGCTTGGACCAGGCTGAGCTACGAGCCCGCGCATACGTGCATAAGCGCCAGCTGACACAGCGGCCAACTGACATACAGCGTCTGACTGAAACAGACCTTCGGTCTGTTTCGATTGGCGCTTGTATGTCGAATTGCGCATGTGTCTGTTTGCGCATGCTATGAAATCTATTGCGCTAAGAATTAAAATGGTTTGGGGCTTATAAATTAGGCTTTCTAGCACGCGCCGCCGGCCGCGCTCGCGCTGTTTGAAAGCGTCTGGGCGCATTCGGAAGGAACATTGTTGAAGGCAGAGCAAATCGCCTGCTTGAAAGCCTCAGAAGTTCTAGCACCGTTGTAATTGATTCCGTTGATTATCAATGTCGGAGAGTTGTAGGCGTTGTACTGCTGCGATGCGATTTCATCCGATTTCAGCAAATCAATCGCTTCAGAACCTTTTGAGCATGAGTCTATCAAATCTACATTCATGCCTGCGCTGGTAGCTGACGCTTTCCAGCAAGTGTCCAATGCATTCGCGTTCTGTGACATCGACGTGCAATCGTTGTTGAAAGCCGCCAGATATTTCCAATAATCGGCTTGCACATAATTCTTCATAATGCATAATTGTCTCAGATCTTCCATCGCCTCATTTGCGCCGTGCAAAGAGTCTACCGAATCGGTTGTTGTGCCGGCAACGCTCGCTATGAACCTTACTTCCATGTCAATCTTCGATCCTATCAAATCGACAACAGGCTTCATGAAATTCTCGGCCTGCGCGCCATATGGGCAGAACGACATCACGAACAGTTCAACCTTGGGATTGTCTGTTTTGGGTATTGCCTGCGGCAGCGTTGTAGTTGTGCTCTCGGGCTTCAAACCGGCAGGTTGTGAAAGAAATACGTAAGCGCCGTCTTTTGTGACGTAAATCGGAATCTCCTGCCCCTGATAAAGCGTTGTTACTTCATAGAAGGCGCCGGAATCCTTGACTGAAACAAAACTGACGCCCCCGCCCTGGACAATGTTGCTGTTTATGTAATCTATCGCCTTGGCCGCCAAATCGTTTGAATTCGAAGATATGCCGCCGAAATTGGAAACGACCAAAACGATTATCAGAACAAGCGTGGAAACCATCCACAAGTCGAATTTCGGGAGCTTTATTGAGATTGATTTTTTGTGTTCCGGCATTGCCACACCTTTCTGGCGCTTCGCTTTGCGCGTTTTGTTGAATATTACATAGGGTCTTTTAAGTTTTTAATTGTTTTGCCCCCCTAGATACGTATTTATGTACGCACAAGGACATAAATTATGAATCGATTTCAGTGATGATTTATGGCACAATCGCAACCTATGGTCGGACAGTTTGGCGGGCAGCCGATTTTAATACTGCCCGAAGGGTCCCTAAGAACCACTGGCAAGGATGCGCAGAGGAACAACATCGCAGCCGCCAGAGCTGTCGGAGAAACCGTCAGAACCACGCTCGGCCCGAAAGGCATGGACAAGATGCTCGTTGATTCGCTTGGAGACGTCGTCATAAGCAACGACGGGGCGACCATACTTGGCGCGATGGAAATAGAGCACCCTGCCGCAAAAATGATGGTTGAAATTTCAAAGACGCAGGACGAGGAAGTAGGCGACGGGACGACCACGGTTGTGGTGATCGCCGCGGAACTGCTGAAAAAAGCGGAGGAGCTCCTCGACCAGAACGTGCATCCAAGCATCATAACAAAGGGCATAGGCGTTGCCAAGGAAAAGGCCCTGGAAGTCCTTGAAAAAATCTCGAAACCGATTGGGATAAACGATGACGCAATTCTTGAACAAATCGGGGTGACTTCGATGAGCTCGAAGTCGGTCGGAAAGGCCCCGGAAAGGCTTTCAAAAATAATCGTCCAAGCAATAAAAGAAGTTGCGGACAATGTTGGCGGAAAAATCAAGATAGACATAGACAACATCAAGCTCGAGAAGAAGCAGGGCGGGTCGATAGAAGACACCGAATTGATCAAAGGAATAGTGATAGACAAAGAGGTTGTTCATACGGCGATGCCGAAGCGCGTTGAGAATGCGCGAATCGCATTGGTCGACTGTGCGTTGGAAGTT
>JAZDGV010000109.1:0-3248 GCA_043806535.1 Candidatus Aenigmatarchaeota archaeon | reverse complement strand
ATCGCTTCGCTTGTCAGCGACGTGTTTGCAGAGCCCATACGTAAGTTTGTGAGCGCTGCCGTGGCCGTAGACTGTAAGGATTCTTCCTCTTGCGCCGTCAATGGAACTTTTCACATTGTTCATAATTTGACTCTTGGTATCACCATATGTTACAAATATTTTTCTTTTCTCCAGCTCGAATAACCATTGCAGCGATTCGGATAGTTCTTTTGAATGCGGGTCATGTTCAAGAACGTAAATTTTCCAGCCGTTCCGCATAGAAAATGCTCTAAGAAGAAAGAGATTTAAGCATGCTCATGCGTCGGCGTCTTTAGTATCCTTTCATGATCCCCTTTCAACTCGTCAGGCACGGGCTTGTGGTTTTTCGTCAGGTAGTCGTATATCGCCTCGTGCAACCCATCCGCCGCCAGGTTTGAGCAGTGCATCTTTATCGGAGGCAATCCTTCCAACGCGCCAGCCACATCGCTCCTTGCGATCTTCAGCGCCTCCTCCAAAGTTTTTCCTTTCGCAAGTTCGGTTGTCATTGACGACGTCGCTATCGCCGCCGCGCAGCCGAATGTTTCAAACTTGATGTCAGCGATTCTGTTATCCGCCACTTTGATGTAAATGAACATCACGTCGCCGCATACAGGGTTGCCGACTTTTCCGATGCCATCAGCGTTTTCCAGGCGCCCCATGTTTTTCGGGTTCATGAAATGCTCCATAACTTTTTTAGAGTACATCTAAAGACACCTTCGGTTTCTTCCAAGCTCCATCTTCCCTTTTTGTTCGGGTTTCTCCTGCGACCACTTTCCCATCACTTTCCAATAGTTTTTCCAAACGGAGATATCCTGCGCAAGCGTGCGACGCATCCAGGAAGTACGCTTAATAGATACTCCACATCGCTTTCAGCAGTTTCGCGCCCGAGCGTGATTCTGAGCGAGCCGTGCGCCTCCTCATGCTTCAATCCGAGCGCCAGCAACACGTGGCTGGGCTCTAAGGATTTTGACGAACAGGCAGATCCTGTCGAAACCGCTATTCCCGCCTCGTCGAGCAGCAGCACAAGGCCTTCGCCTTCGATGAACTTGAACGTGGCATTGACGTTATTGGGAAGACGCTTTGTCGCATGCCCGTTCAATCTTGCATTCTCAATTTTCAATATTCCGGCTATTATCCTGTCCCTGAGTTTTTCCAATCGCGCGGATTCGGCGCCCATCTCTGCGACCGCCAGCTCAGCGGCTTTGCCGAACCCGGCGATTCCCGCAACATTCTCTGTGCCGGAGCGCATCCCATGCTCCTGCCCGCCGCCGTGTGCGACAGGCTCCAGCTTGACACCTTTTCGCACATACAATGCGCCCACGCCCTTGGGGCCGTAAATCTTGTGCGAAGACACGGTCAGCAAATCAACATTCATTTTGTTCACGTCAATGGGAATTTTACCGAGCGTCTGCACCGCGTCCGTGTGAAACAATGCGCCATGCGACTTGCAAATTTTGCCTATTTCTTCTATCGGCTCTATGGTTCCCATCTCGTTGTTTGCATGCATTACCGACACAAGTATGGTCTTGCCGGTGATGGAGTTCTTAAGCTCTTCCAAATCAACCAGTCCGTGTTTGTCAACATGCAGTTTTGTCACGGAAAAACCGTTCTTTTCAAGATATTCCGCTGTCTGGATAATGGCATCATGCTCGATTGACGACACAATGATATGGTTGCCTTTATTGCGGTTGGCGAACGCCACGCCTTTCAGCGCAAGGTTGTCCGCCTCTGTTCCGCCGGAAGTGAATATTATCTCATCAGGCGTTGCGTTAATAGCCGTAGCGATTCTTTTTCTCGATTCCTCTATCGCCTGCGCCGCCTCCGCGCCGAACGAATGAAGCGATGAAGCGTTGCCGAATTTGCCGTAGAAATATTTGTTCATCTCTTCCAAGACTTCCTCGCGCACCGGCGTTGTCGCCGCATAATCCATGTAGATTCGTTTCATTCGCATCACGCGATATTGCCGACAGCACTATACATTGTATACTATCGATGATGTTCAAAGTATATTAATTACGATATTTATACTTATCTCATGCGCCGCAAATGCCCGCTGTTCGATGAGATAGGATTTGTCAGCAAACGATGGTCGCTGCTTATTCTCAGGTCGCTTTCAAAGGGGACTAAAAGATTCGTGAACATGTCAAAGGAATTGAAAAGGATAACCCCGAGGGTATTGGCGCAGCGCTTGGAAGAGATGGAGCGCCTCGGACTTGTCAACAAGCGCAAATTCAGCGAGCTGCCGCCACGCGTCGAATATTCGCTTACAAAAAAAGGGAAATGCCTGGCGCAATGCCTTGAGTTCAAGTAACCCTTTGCGGCGCATACGCGTCTAATGGCGAAGCGTTAACGGAAAAATCACGGGATGAAAAATGGCAAGAATAGGGTTTGTCGGGAACTTTTTTCTGGACAAAGTCAAGTGGCTGTCAGGCACAGGCAAGAAAATCCTCGAAACAAATAATGAATTAGCGTTTGAGATGAACCAGCGCCATGAAGACGCCAAAACTCTGGATGCGCAGGCGAGAGCGAAGAAAGAATTTGAAAAGCGTCTTAGCGGTTTCACGAATGACATTGTGTTCAGCCTTCACGTGCCGTGGGAGCCGTCCGAGCGATACGACTTGCTGACGCCTGGCGCTGACGTTTCGGACATCATCGAGTGGATAAGGTTTGCCGCCAAGATTGGGGCGGCGACAATCAACATGCACATGTCAGGCGACGAAGGGGTGGATGTCGGCGCATGGAAAAAAACCCAGCAAAATGGAAAGGATTATTATCTTGATATCGTTGGTAACAACCTTCAAGGCATAGTCGCGGAATGCGAAAAGCGCGGCGTCAGGCTTACGCTTGAGGCGCTTATGACAAACTATTTTGTGGAAAGCGCTGGGCGATACAGGATTTTTTATGCCGGCAATTTTCCCGGGGACTTTGAATATGTCCGGAAAAAATTCGGCTACAAGTTCGGCGTCACGCCCGATGTCTGCCACTTGGTCATGGACTGGATTAACACCCAGAAAAAAATTGACTACGGCTTCTATCCTGAGGATGCGTTATGGAAGAATTACAAGTCGTTGCCAGAATTTCTGTCCGCCTGGCTTAACAAGGCGAATCCTATTTATGAAGCGCACATCTCTGACTGCGCAGGCTTGCGCCATCCTTCGCAGCACGGCATTGTGCTTGGAGACGGATTGTTAGGCGATGAAGGCTTGAAAGCCGTTATAGGCGCATTGCCG
>JAZDGV010000108.1:0-2698 GCA_043806535.1 Candidatus Aenigmatarchaeota archaeon | reverse complement strand
TTGGGTATGGTTATGTCGCCGTGGAACATGTAGCAATCAAGCGCATGTCCTGTGAGGTTTCCGACAGGGACAAAGCCTTTGGAAACGATTTCCGACTCTATTATTTCCGATATTTCACAAATCTTAGCGCCCGGGCGCATGGCTTTTAGCGCCTGCGACAATGCGTTTTCGCTTGCGCTTATCATCGCCGACTCATTCGAGTTTTTTTCGCTGCAATAAGAAACCGATGCGTCTGCGATATAGCCGTCAACATGCGCGCCGATGTCAACCTTAACGATGTCCCCTGGTCGCACGCTTGTCTCGTCGCCGAACTCCGGCGTGTAATGAGCTGCAACCTCGTTTATGGATATGTTTACGGGAAACGCCGGCTTCGCGCCTTTCCTTATCAGCTCCGCTTCTATGTCGTCGGCCAACGCCAGAATTTTCGTGCCAGGTTGCACTTTGAGCGATTCGAATATGTCCCTGACTATTTTCCCGGCTTTCCTGTATTTTTCCAATGCGCTTGGTTCCATACCAATCAATTGGTCTGTTCCTTTTTAATATTAATGGCTCCGACCAAAGAAAAATATGGAAACGTGGTTTGCGCTTGCCATATTGTTTGCTGTGTCTCATTCTTTTGTGTCTCTCATAGACAAAGTCCTGCTGAAGAAAAAAATAGACCCGATCGGGTTGTCATCGTTCAGAATATTGACGAACGCGGCCATAATGCTCGTTGTTTTTGTGCTGTTTTTCAGACAACCTCTGTCGCTGAATTGGCTTGTGGTAATAATCTCATTGCTGTTCTCAATCAGCGCACTGTGCTATTTTTCAGCGCTCAAAATCGAGGACGTGTCAAAGGTCATTCCTTTCGGGGAGTCCATTGCCATATTGCTGTCATTTTTCATTCCGCTGGTTCTCCTGCAGGAAACAGTTTCAAAGTATGATTATCTTGGAGTTTTTGCCATCGCGATCGGAGGTTATATAATATTGACCGACGGGAAGATTTCATTGCCGAGAATGACGCGAGGATTGGCTCTGATCGCAATCAATGCTGTGACAATTTCGCTGGTCGGGGTAATCGGCAAAATCGCCGTGGCAACAATCCACCCGATTCAGCTCACTTTCCTCATGTACGCATTTGTCTCGCTTTGGCTTGTTATAGTCAATCTGACCTGGAACAGGAAAAAACAGTTTGAAACAATAAGATTCCTGCTCGATAATCCAAAATCGCTGTTTTTGTCCGTATCTTCCTCCATTCTCGCAACAATAGGCTATCTCGGAGTGTTTTTTGCCCTGTCGATAGGTAAAGCCTCCGAGGTTCTTCCGTTGTCGCGCACGCTTCCGCTGTTTGTCGCGCTGCTCGGATGGCTTTTCCTTAAAGAACGTTATGGCGCCCAGAGGTCTTTAGGCGCATTGATAATGGTCGCGGGCATGTATCTCGTTTATCTGTGACTCATTTCAGAAATTTTCCCAGTTTTGATTGCTCCACTTCAGATAAATCGTCTTGTGCATATCCAAGGTCTTTAAGCACGCGCAGCGCAGCGGGAATAACCTGATTGTTGGCGTAATATTCGGCGTCATAGTCTTGTGGTTTGACTTCATCTGCGCTTCTCGCTCGGTCGGCGATTGATCCCTCGCCCTTGATGATTATGTATTGTATTGTCGTGCCTTCGCTGACAGAGCGTCCTTGCTCGAACATCCTTTTCGCGACAGCAACGTGCGGTCCTATCAGCTCGTATTCGCTCAAAGGCTTTGAAAGCTGCGTGTATATCACAAGTTTTTGCAGCGGTATTTTGCAAGCGCGCAAATCCCTCACAACGCTTCTCACGAATTCCGCAGCTTTCTCGGGTTTTTTCTCCAGCGCAAGCCTTAGAACCTTCTCTTGCGTCTCCTTTGCGAGACCGCACCAATCGCGCCTGACTCTCTCGAAACCTCTAATCACCAAATCGCCATGCTGACTCATCAAAGCGTATCTTTTCTTCGCGGCAGCGCCTGTCTTCGACGATACAAAAAGCCCTGTCGCGTATATCCCGCCAAGCTCCAGCTTCATTATTCCCGGAAGCCGCTTGTTGACATTGTCAAGGAATTTTTGCGCCCTTTCATTCATATTGCTCTTTGTCGTGACGAACAGCGAATCCGTGTCGCCGTAAACGACCTCGAACCCGAACGAGTCGGCTGAATTTATCACAGTGTGTATGTAGTTGCGCCCGAACGCGGCGACAGATTCAGCGCACTCGCGCGAATACCAGCGCGAGCCTGGATATGCGTAATAGCCGTACGCCGCGTTTGTGACGGTTTTCAGCGCGAACTGCCTATGATTTAGAGACGTTCTCTCCTTCGGAGAGACATTTTTAATCGTTGATTTTATTTCCTGCCTCTTGCGCAGAAGTTCTTCGAGCGCTTTGGGAATGAAGCCAACGCTTTGGCGGCAAAAACAAAAATTCTTCTCGGGCGCCTTGTTGTTCGAACAGCCGCTGTGCGCGCAGTTGAGCGTGGAGATATCGATGTTGTGCGCGACTATGATGCTCGGATACAAGCTGCGAAAGTCAAACACAGCGACATTCTCAATCAGACCTTGCTTCGGCTGGCGCACATAGCCGCCCTCGTATTTCGCCTGCGTCCTTCTGCGCTCTATTTCCTCGTATCTCGGCCTGTTCGGTATAATTTCGTTTGCATCGCGCGTCCGAGCCATCAGCATCGCTTCAACGAGCTGCGAATA
>JAZDGV010000107.1:0-4057 GCA_043806535.1 Candidatus Aenigmatarchaeota archaeon | reverse complement strand
CTCAATGCGCCCATAACTTCCAATTATCTCGGTTTTCTGGAAGCGTCGGATGCTGACATATTGCACATTCATATGCAAAACCCTTTCCATGTTTTTCTTGCGCTGTTTTCAAGCGCCATTAGGAAGAAGAAACTCGTGATAACCTACCATAGCGATATATATGGGAAGCCTTTCGGCTTTCTTGCGGATTTTCTCAACGAATTGCTCCTTTCAAAGGCAGACGCGATACTTCCTACAAGCGGCAATTACGTCAGAACTTCCAGCGTGCTGAAAAAATTCAAGAAGAGGATAACGGTTGTGCCTATTGGAATAAATCTCGACAAATTCAAAATGACAAAAAAAATGAAATTGGAAGCCGAAGCCATAAAAAAAAGATTTTCACTGCGCAAAGGCAAAACGCTTCTATTCGTTGGGCGTTTGATACCGTACAAGGGTGTTGAATATCTCCTGGAAGCTATGCCGGAAATCTTGAAAAGAGACCCTGACGTTAAATTGGTGGTAATAGGATCCGGGAAGCTTGAGAAAAAACTGGAAGCGATGACAAAGACGCTTGGACTCAGGAGTCGCGTGGTATTTCTGGGATCTGTTAAGAACATAGCCGCATACTACCATGCGTGCGATGTCTTTGTGCTCCCGTCCGTAAACAGGGCGGAAGCCTTTGGGATTGTGCAACTGGAGGCGATGGCTTGCGAAAAACCTGTAATATCAACGGAAATAGGAAGCGGAACCTCATTCGTTAACAAGAACGGCGAGAGCGGGTTTGTAGTCAGACCGAAGAGCCGGGAAGCTCTGTCGAACGCCATTTTGAAGTTGTTGAAGAATGCGCCTCTCAGAAAGAGGATGGGGCGCAACGGCTATCGCCGGGTCAAAAGGCTTTTCACGATAAAAAAAATGGCGGAAAGCGTTCTTGAAGTATACAAAAAGCTTTAATCAGCGCTGATCCAGGAAAAACTTCCCGGACACTATAAGAACGAACCAGAGCGTGCACAGCCTGTAAATCATTATTCCTGCCATGGCTTCCGCCACGCCAAGGTTTTGCGACCGCATGAGCAGAATAACAGCCGAGGCTTCAAACGAGCCTATGTTGCCCGGAAGAAAAGTCATAAGACCCACAAGAAGCGAAAGCGAGAACACTGAAAGCGCTATGTAGAACGGGACGTGTATGCCTATGGACAGGAATGAAAAGTACACTACGCCGGCTTCAAGCACCCATGCGGCGGCTGTCATCAACAGCGGAATCAGAATGTTCTTTTCCCTTGTGGCAAGCACGAACCCCTTATGAAAATTGCTCAGGAAATGCTCCATGCCTTTCTCGAGCCTGTTGATAAGCGGCGCATTCTTGATGCGAGGGATTTTCTTCAGGATTGCGCACACTCTGATAATGAACCATGAAAGTATTTTTTTGTTGCTTGAAAGAAGCAGCGCTATGATTATGATTGAAATCACAACGCCTATGGTAATTGAAACCTCTCCGGGAAGGAACGCGGAAAGAAAATATATTCCAACCAGTGAGAACAGCGCCATGACAGACAGGTCCATTATCCTTTCGAGAACGACTGTTGCTATTGAAAGGGAGAAGGAATCGCCAGTTGCCTTCTTTAGATAATAGCTGCGTGATGGCTCTCCGACCCGTGCCGGTGTTATATTGCTGAGAAACAATGATGCGAGGTAAGGACCAAGAAGCGTCTTAAGCGGCCGTTTGATGCCTATCGAATCCAGGATTATCTTCCATCTTGTAAGTTTGACAGCAATTATTATGGTTATTGTTGCGACGGACGCCGCGATAAAGAGCGCATCCACTTCAAGCAGCGTGCTGAAAACCTTGGACGGGTTCGAATTTGACAGAAGAAGCGCAAGAAGCAGGAAGGAGAGCGAAAACAAAGCTATGTCCAGTTTTTTCATTTTATCATGCCGCCAGATTTTACGAACTGCCTTTGATCGTATCCTCGAACTTTTTCAGGCTGTTGTCGTCATTTACAGGAATCCAGTACTCAGGAGGTATTATCACTTTGCACATCTTCCCTTCCTTCGCTACGGTTTTGAATATCGTCTTCTCAATCGAGAATTCCTCGTCCTTCACGGCAAGTATTTCATCGAACACGGATTCGCTTATCCCCCATATGCCGGTGTCGGAATCTTTCTCTATGAACGGCTTTTCCGCATACTCGACGACCTTTCCGTCTTTGTCCACGACTTCCCCGTAGGGATAAAGCGAGCCCGAGACGCACAGCACAAGTATTTTATACCCTTCACGCATAGCCGCCTGGAAGACCTTCAGGAAATCTTCGGGGAAATTCGGGTAGAGCACAATCATGTCATCGGGATGGTTGTACAAAAACGAGTCCGTGATTGTCTTGTTCTGGATGGCGAGCTTGAACGCCCCGCCAGACCCCATTTTTTTGGTTTCGATCGAATATTTGATTTCTACGCCGAGTTTTTTCCCGTCACCGTAATATTCCATGATGGATTTTCCGCGGTGGGAATTGTCTGTCAGGAAGGCGAATTTTGAGAATCCGCGATTCTTCCACAAGTCGAGCGTGTATTTGCTGAGCGGCTGCCAGTTCACTGGTATCATGTGTTTGGAATACGTGTCTCGCGTAACGTGTATCAGGCGCGACCCGGCGCCGCCCATCAAGAAGGAGACTTGCGTGTTTGCGGCGGCGCTCCGATCCAGCTTGGAAATCTTGAGCGCCTGCCCGGGTTTCATGTAAAGATGCTCGCCTACCTTGGTGCATTTTCTTTCCATGTCCATTTCCGTTGAATCGACGTTCAAGAGTTCGTGCATGTCATCACTTACTTTTTAATTTGATTATCGTTATAAAAGTATGGTAAAACTCGAAGTGCCGGCCGGATCGGCTGGTTTCTTGTGTTATTTGTCGTATGCTGCTGTTTTTATATTTTTGCTGGGCGCCAATGCTATAAGTTTTTTAATAGCTTTGCTCCCCGGCTTTATATTCTCCTATCTGCTGGTCGAAACAAGGAAAGTTGTGCGGGTCTTGTTGTCGCTGCCGCTTACCGCATTTCTGGTCCTCGTTCCTACATGGGCGTTGAACATGATTGGAGTTCCTATCAATGGCGCCGTTCTCATCGGGATTTCCTTGTTCTTCTCGGCAGCGGGTTTTTTTTTGGCATGGAAGAAAAAGAAGCTCGACTTTGAAATGAAGAACTTCTCTGCGCAACACGTTCTTATCCTACTTTTATTGCTGATTGTAGCGTTTGTATCCTACCCGCTTGGCGCGGGGCAGCTGCCAAGAACGGACGGCGCCGCCCACTATTACAAAAGCTGGCTGTTGAAAGCCGGGCTTGATCAAACAGGGTCGATACCCATATGGGACAGCAACTGGTACGCGGGATATCCGCTGTTTGATTTTTATCCGCCATTGTCGTACTACATTACCGTGTATCTCAGCTATTTCACAAACGCCGGGCTGAACAGCGTTTTCGATTTTCTTATGATACTGTCCTTTGTCTGGCTCGCGCTGGGCGTGTTTGCGCTGGCAAAGCACTTGGGGTTCAACGACTTTTCAAGCTTTATGGCTGGAGCAATAGCCGTTGTATCCCCGCGGCTGTCGACAAACATGATGTTTTCCGGTCAGTATCCGACAATACTGGCCTTTTCTATGATTCCTGTTGCCGTGCTGATATTTTTGAAATGCTTCGAGGAGAAAAAACACGCGTCCCTGTCCGCGATCCTGATTGCCATGATTTTTTTGACGCACCACCTGACAGGATATTTCGCCGCGGTAATATTCGGAATGGTTTTTGTCCTGAATTTCCTGCCGCACAAAAAGAAGGCATCGGCTATTTTTGCTTACACCGCCGCGCTCAGCGCGCTATTGGCGCTTTTTTGGCTTGCGCCTTTCGTCGCGAATGTCAAATACTACGAGTATGCGTCGCCAAGCGAGGCGGGGTTCAATCCCGACGTTTTTCTTGTTCTGTTTTCCAGCCCGTCTCGGGATTGCGCTGATTTTTATTGCTTCCAGGCTATGGGGCTCGAATTTACAATACTTGCGGCCGTAGGTTTGCTCATTTCAATATTGAACCTCAAAATCGGAAG
>JAZDGV010000106.1:0-11019 GCA_043806535.1 Candidatus Aenigmatarchaeota archaeon | reverse complement strand
ACAATCCAACCATGGTGGCTTCTTTCATATTTCTGAAGGTCGGTTTTTGTTTTTCTAAGCTCTTCGAGGCTCGAATTCGCATACCTTTTCAGGTCGTTGTCCGAAATCCTGAATTTTGTTGTCCTTGAAAGGACGTCTTGTGTGTATTCGTTCGCGGCGCCGACAGTCCTTCTGGCCTTGTCGAACTCCGAGTCGTTTACACGGAGCGTCGAGCTTACACCAAGCGGAAACTTTTTTTGCTCATAAGACACCTTTGTTCTTATCGATTCCACTTCGTTCGCAGCACGGCCGGCAAAACCTTTGATTGCGTCCTTTGCATATTCCCTGACCTTGTCTGCAAGTATGTTTGCTTCCCTGTCAAAAAGAACATATGTCGGGCTGTCCCTGTCAAGGGTGTTCAACTTGAGTCTTGCCTGGAAAAGATATTTGCACGCATTGCCTACGTTGGCAACATGATCTCCGCCCGCCTGAAGCGATGCGCTTGCAAGTGCGATTTTGTCCCTGATTGGTTTTACGTATTGCTGGTCCACTATGACGCTAGACGGCTTGTATGCCATTGAATCACCTTTGATATATTATTACCAAGAAAGGCTTAAATTAATGTTATGGAGCAAGATTTCACAACGCCGGTAAAAGAATGCTGCGAGCACGTTCTCAAAAAATACGACGGCGTTGTAAAAGCCATATGGGTATACGGCTCTGCCGTGCATGGCACGATGAAAAAAGGCTCCGACGTGGATCTCATGCTTATTCTTGACGACACAAACAATGACATTTCAGATTCTCGGATAGCGGAAATCGCGTCCGACTTGGAGGAATTCACAAAGCGTGTGCAGGAAAAGTCAGGCGTATCGCTTCACTTCCAGGCGCCGAAGCGCCTGAGTGACTGGTGGGACCTGCTGCGATCAGGCGAACCGTGGGTTTTCACTTCCATGCGCGACCTGATAATATTGTACGACCCGTCCGGTTATGTTGAGCCTATCAACAGGCTGCTAAATTCCGGGCGCATGTCAGGCACGCATGAGCGCGCGCACATGCTGATAAGGCGCGCGCCGCAGCGCGTGGAAAACGCCAAAAGAATATTCCTCGAGGACATAACGTCGGATTTGCTGCTCGCGATGACCGAGTCTGCGCAGTCCACGCTGATGTTCTATGGCGTCGCGCCGCCTGCGCCGAGAACTATTGGCGACGCGCTGGAAAAGAATTTTTGCCCGAAGCTGCTGGAGAAAGGCTATGTCAACATAATACGCGATTTCTACGAAGTGACGAGAAAGATCGACCACAGGGAACTCACAAAACTTTCCGCGAAAGAAACAAGAGTCTGGCTGGAGAAGGCGAAAGCCTTCATCGCCCGCATGGAAGTCCTGTTCGCCGCGCTTGAAAAATCAAAGAAGAACCAATTGGTAGAGGAATCTTACAGAGAGGCGTTTGACGCATGCAAAGCCGCGCTGTCAAAGATGGGCGTCAAATCAACTGATAAAACCATGTTGAAATTCGTCGAGACGGAACTGGTAGGCAAATATCTCCCACGAAGTTACTTGGAAATAATAAGGAAAATCCAAAGCCTGAAGGACGCGAAGGATTCGGGAAAAATCGACGAGATGACCGAGAAAGAGATATATTCATCGCGAATCTATGCGAAAAACTTGAGAATGATACTGGAAGGTGTGAGGAATGAAAACGGAAAAAATAAAAAAACTGCTTGAAGGGCTGATACCGAGGTTCGGAAAGGTCATAAAGTCCGTGTGGGCAATGCCTGAGGAGGACGCGTTGATAATACTCCTCGACGACACGGAAGACGTGGACTCCATCACATACAACCAGGTGAAATCGGAAACAGAGATTGTCCTCAAGGAGCTTGAGAAATCCGGCGCAAAGATGCACGCAATATTCTACAAATTGTCGGATTACTGGGAATTGATACGCCATGGTTCGCCTGTCACTTTTGCGGAAATAAACGAGGGTATCGCATTGTACGACCCGTCGGGTTTCTTTGTCCCCATAAAAAAGCTCATCACGGAAGGAAGGATACCTGGCACAAAGGAGGCGATGAAAAATCTTTTGCAGCAGGCGCCATATCGCCTTCTGCGCATAGAAAGGATTCACATGATACGCATTGTGGAAGAATTGTTTTCTTCCGTTGTCGACGCCGCGCAGGCGCCGCTGATAATTGCGGGCGTCGCGCCTCCGATACCGCGGGAGCTGCCGGAAAAATTGGAACTGCATTTTGTAAAGACGGGGAAGCTGGAGCCGGAGCACGTCAGGTATTGCGAGCATGTCATAAAAGCTTGGAAGGATTTGGAGCACGGAAAAATCAAAGATGTCGACGCTGAAATGCTTGACGAATTGCTTGAGAATTCTTCGCGCTTCGTCGAGCGCATGGAAAGGCTTGTGGAAGCGCTTGGCAAATGAATTCTATCAAGCGCCCAGGAATTCGGCTTCGCTGAAATGCAGCATGCCCGGAATTATTATCACTGCGGGCTCGCTGAATTTTTTCTTCGAAAGCGCGCTTATTTTTCCGTACTCTATTACAGGCGATTGCGAGCCGGCGCTGGAGAAAACTATCGCTTCAACATGCGCTGCCGCAAATCCTTCCCCTCTTTTCTTCTCCATCTCGGACAATATTTTGAACGCCTCCGAGACTTTTAGATGCTTCTTCTTTTCCAAGTCCACGTCCAATAAAAGCAATGTGTGAAGTCCGAGCGTTTTGTTCTCCTTGATGGCATTGTAAACGGAATCCGCATTCGAGATTTTGTCTGGCATGGGGATTGTCGCCGATTTCCCGAATTTATACGCGTGCAACCCCGTTTCTCCTATCGCGGACAAGATGGACGCGTTGTGTATTATCCTCGTCTTAATTCTTTGTTTTTTCGCCTCTGCGACAAGCGAAGAGTGCGTTGTAAAAACAAGCGGGTCGCCGCAAACCAGCAGCGCTATGTCGGATTTTTTCGACCTGGTTATCAGGCCAGACGCGTTTTCCTCCAAATCCGACCTTTCGAGGATTTTGATTTTCTTTCCGATGAGCTTCTCGATTTTCTTGACGTCCCCGTTCCATATGTTCGTATAGAACTCCGCGTACACTTCATCGGCCGATTTGCACGCCTCCAAGCCGCCGAGCGTCAAATCCTGCTCATTCCACAACCCGATACCGACAAGAGTCAGCATACAAGCACCGATAGAAAGCTTATTTTAAAAAGGCTTAATAATCAATATGGGGCATCTTGAAAGGATCAAAAAATATGCGCATCGCCTGTTCAGGGCAAAGCTGGTATGGTCGATGGGCGTAGAGGCGAATCTGCTGATTTTCGCGCTTGCCACCGCGCTGTTCTCGATGCTTCTCACAAAATATCCGGAATTCTCATACAAGCTGTCGTCGGGTTTTTTGCTCGGAATCGCCATTGGTTTGTGCATCGGGCTGTACTGGAGACGCGTCATGGCAAGGAACTGGGGTTTTTACAGGAAGTTCTACGGCGAGGCGACAGGCGCGAACGCCCGCCTCAGGATGGCGCCCAAAAAACTGCGGCTTGAATGGCCGACATACCTGCTCTCGGTTGTCATGGGCGTTGTTTTGTTCAGGATGGTCGTCGAAGGCGTTTCGTGGCTGGCAGGAAGCATTTTCTTCGGGTTTGCGGCTGGAAGCGCGCTGGGGTTGGTTTTAATCCTCAGAGAACTGCTCTAAATTCTGCGCGGTTTCTATTATCGCCCACGCCCAGACAACAGCTTCAAATGACAGAAACAAATTTCCCTCTTTTAGCCAATGCGAGCAGTCTGCGCGATACGCTTTCGCGTTTGCCAGCAATTCCTCGCCTTTCCTTGTTTTGGGTTTGATTTTTTTCAGCTTCGCGTCCAATCGCTTGAGCCACTTCTCTATCTCCTCTTTTGGAACCTTGTCTATCATCGCAAAACCGTCCGCGCTTAGAAGCGTTAAGCGCTTATTTCCTGAAAATTCCGCGGCAGCGCTGGCAAAGGTTCTTTGACAATGCGTCCAATTCTCCGACCGTGTTCACGTGCGTCATGACGCATCCGCTTATCCAGCAGTTGTCCAAGCCGAGGATATGGCCAGCTTCGTGCAAAGCCTTCTTGCTCAGCCTGTTCTTCAATATCATGGCGTCAGGCGTTTGCCTGTAAAATTCCGGTCGCAGCCTGAACGTGGATATGACCGCGTTTTTGCCCGACGCATTGCCGAAAGTGAAGGCGAGGTTTTCGGAATATATGTCACAGCCTGTTATTGCGATGAATTCGTCAAAATCTTTTTTCAAGGACGCTATGATTTTTTCCGCGCTGTGCTGGTGGCGTATGGGATTGAACGCATCTTTGACAGAAGGCATCCTGGCTATGCTCGGTTTTATAGCATAGTTTTTCTCTATATCCTCGGATACGGCTTTTGCCAGTTCCTCGGGAATGCTGTCCAGGAGAAGTATTTTCATGTTTTGTCTTTCCTATTGCGCCGGTACTAGGATTATCTTGGGCAGGAAAAAATAAATAGCCAGCGCGAAGCCTATGATGAACATCAGCAGCCAGAAAAGCACGTAGTACTTGTTCTCGCCCAAGAAACGTTTGGCGCTTTCGAACCTTAATTCCATCTAAAGACAACCTCGCGGTTTTCTTCCAAGCTCCATCTTTCCCTTGTGTTGTTACTAACGCTAATTGTGAAAACAAAAAGAAAAAGATGATTGCGGGCAGCGCAGGGCGCATGCGCATACGCCCTGACGCTGCCCGTTTCGCTGAACGATGGACGCTTATCTGATCACGTCCAAACCGAGTTCGCTGATTCCTATGTTTGGCTTCCTGTCCCTGACCACCTGCCCAAGTATGTATGGCGATTTTACGCCGGTGATAATGGTTATCACCTGCACCTTTCCATGGTAGTCGGGTTGTATCCTTGCTCCCCATATTACCTGCGCTGACGGGTCAAGGTTCTGGGATACCATCGAACCTATCTCATTGACTTCCGACAGTTTCAAATCAGGTCCTCCGGTTATGTGCACCAGAGCGCCTGTCGCTCCTGCGTAGTCGACTTCCAGCAGCGGGTTTTGCAATGCCCTTGTGGCTGCGTCTCTCGCGCGGTCGGACGAGTTCGAAAAGCCAAGTCCTATCGCTGCGACGCCTCCCGAGTGCATTATCGCCTTGACATCCGCATAGTCGAGGTTTACGAGCGACGGCAGCGTTATGGTTTCTGTTATTCCTTTCACCATTCCCGCTATCAGCTCGTCCGCAACAGCGAACGCCTGCTGTATTGGTAGGTCGCCGGCAAACTTGAGCAGCTTGTCGTTCTCAATCACGATCACGGTGTCGCAAGCTTCTCTCAACTTGCCCAGCCCGTTCTCGGCTTTGATTATCCTTGCGCCTTCTATCTTGAAGGGCATGGTAACAACGCCGATAACGATGGCGCCCATCTCCTTTGCTATCTCAGCCACTACTGGCGCAGAGCCTGTGCCTGTCCCACCGCCCATTCCGGCTGTGAGAAAGACGAGGTCCGCGCCTGACAACGACTCCTTGAGCTGGTTCCTGCTTTCCTGCGCGGCTTTCTCCCCGATTTCAGGGTATCCGCCCGCACCCAGGCCGCGTGTAAGCTCCTTTCCTATCAGGATCTTCTTTTGCGCCTTTACAACCGCCAGATGCTTGGCGTCTGTGTTTAGCGCAACTGTAGACGCGCCTTCAACTCCCATATCCGTAAGCCTGTTCACGGAGTTGTTGCCCGCGCCGCCGCAGCCGATCACGACAATGCGTGCGCGCTTGACGGTTATTCCAAGTTCCTGTTCGGCTATCTTCTCATAGTCGAAGTTTTTCATCGTCACTCCGGAACTCGTATTTTGAGAGCTTGACGATGTTCTATCCAACGCCTCCAAAATTGACATTTTCATTACCTCCCTTTCTTTTTTTCTCAGCCGTAACACATTGTTTCGCGTTTTTACCAGCTGACGATAAACAATACTAAGTTCAGCGAAGCAAGCCTTTGTGAAAATCTAGACCCAAATGCGCCGCAACCCCGTATAGGTTGGTTCATCTGCATGTCAGATTTCGACACGAGGAGAAAAAAGACTCCCTAATGAAACTAATTGGCTGAAGGGATATATAAAGTTTTGCGGGTTCGCCCGAATTTTTTTCAAGTCTTATTTTGAATCTCATCCGCGCATTTTTTGATGAATTCGTCGACGCGCACGCCGAATTTCACTTTGCCGTCGCGCCCGCGCACTGCTATCGTGCCGTTAGCGGATTCTTTCTCGCCCACAACAACGACATAGGGAATCTTTTGTAGCTCCGCCTCGCGCACTTTATATTGCATGGTCTTGTTTTCCAAGTCGGAGTCAACGCGCAGCGCCGCATCAGAAAGCGTTTTCGCAACGCCTTTGGCATAGTCCGCGCTTTTGTCGCTGATGCTCACAACGCGCGCCTGAACAGGGGATAGCCATAATGGGAATTCGCCTTTGTAATGCTCTGTGAGAATTCCTATGAAACGCTCTACCGCCCCGTAGACAACACGGTGCAATATGACAGGCGAATGGTTTTTCCCATCTTCTCCGATGTAGCTCAAGCCGAAACGCTCGGGCATCTGGAAGTCGACTTGCACTGTCGCCAATTGCCACGTGCGCCCTAATGAGTCTTTCATGTGGAAATCGATTTTAGGTCCGTAGAAAGCCCCATCGCCCGGGTTTATTTTGTAGCTCATTTTCTTGGCGTCAAGCGCCTTTTTCAACGCACTCTCGGCTTTGCCCCAAAGCGCAGGCGAGCCCATCGCGTCCTTGGGCTTTGTGCTCAACTCGACCCTGTAATCGAACCCGAAGGTCTTGTAGAAATAATCTATGATGTCTATGATTCCTATGATTTCATTTTCCAATTGGCTTGGCGCTGCAAATATGTGCGCGTCGTCCTGCGTGAACATGCGAAGCCTGAAAAGCCCTGACAGCACGCCCGACAGTTCGTTCCTGCCAACCATTCCCAGTTCTGCGAACCGCAGCGGAAGGTCGCGATAGCTTCTGTTCGCGGACTTGTAAACCAGTATGGCTCCTGGACAGTTCATAGGCTTTATCGCAAATTCCTGCGCATCGATTTGCGTGAAAAACATGTTGTCATTGTAATGGTCCCAGTGCCCGCTCTTTTCCCATATTTGTTTTTTCATTATCGAAGGCGTGCTTATTTCCTGATAACCTCGCTTCGCGTGCTCTTTGCGCCAGAATCCTATGAGCGCGTTTCTGATAACCATGCCGCCGCTGTGGAAGAACGCCATGCCCGGAGCTTCCTCATGGAAGCTGAATAAATCCAGCCTTTGCCCGATGACCCTATGGTCGTTTTCGGGCAGCTTTTCGATTTCAACTGCCTGCGCTTTTTTCCCGGCGTCCGGGGTTTTCTGCAGTTTCTTGGATGCCGGCTTGGTGCCAGCGGCTGTGAATGTCTTTGATTGCTCTGCCATCGGATGTCCTTTCACGGACAGCGAAAATGATTTTGTCCAGCCAAAAGGAGCTCTGTAAACCTCAATCTTCTGCTTCTTCGCCTCCGCTTCCATTTCCTTGACAATTTTCAACGCATCGCTCGGTTTTGCGAGCGAGTTGCTGAGATGCGCGTACGGGTAAATCAGCGCTTTTTTTGCCTTGAGGTTCCTCAACGAAAGCGCTATGTCATCGATGGCGCGTTTTCCAACGTCCGTTGTGTCGCTCTGCTCGACCGCTATGAAGAAAACGACGATGTCTTCAAAACGCTGCTTCTTCTCTTCAGCTGGCTCCGCAGCCTCGATTTCCTTCTTTACAGGCGTGAATTCGATAAAATCCACGTGCAATTGCAGTATGCGCATAATCAATCTTGTGTGTTTTTAGTTGTAAAGAATAAATGTTTATAATCCCTTTAGGGAAAAGGTTAATCAACTGCGATCAATATGCCGATTGACGTATGCCGAAGGCGTACGCATACTATGAAGCCCCGTAGTGTAGTGGTCAAAGCGTCCCGATGAAGGCGCGACTAAACACACAAGGCTCTGGACCTTGGGACAGCGGTTCGAATCCGCTCGGGGCTATGCGCATACATGCGTAAATGTCAGCTGACATACAGGCGCAAATAGAATCAGACCTTAGGTCTGATTCAGTCTGACACTGTGTGTCTAATTGCACACAGCTGGCGCATGTTTGATTCATTCTAGCGTTTTGTGCGCGCAGGAAAAAAAATAAAAAAGAATCGCCGAAAGGGGCGATTCTTCACGCTCCTACTTCGATGCTACAATGTAGATTTTATACAATGCAGCCAGTCCGACCAACACGTAAATCGCCTTTACGAGCATTGGCACAGACCCGAAAACGGCCTGTATGACGTCCAAGCCGAGCAAGCCGACCAAACCCCAGTTCAGTCCGCCCACGACTATCAGGACAAATACGGCCCATTGCAAAGCGGTTTTCTTAGCCATGGTTTGACCACCTTAGAATAATTTTTATGCTGTACATATAAAATTCACTGCACGGCAGGGCGTAGGGACGCTTTTCTGTGCGGATTCAGGGCGATGTCGGCTTCAGCCGCTTCCAGAATGTCGCTCACGGTTCTTAGCGCCTCGAACGGGTGCTTTCCGCACGCGGTCTCGGCAGAAAGCATGACCGCATCCGCGCCCTGATAAGCGACATTCGCTATGTCTATGACTTCCGAGCGCAGCGGAATCGGGTTTTCGACCATGCTCTCCAGCAATTGCGTGGCGACAACAGAAAACTTTTTCGCTTCTTTGGCCTTCTCGATTATCATCGTCTGGTTCTGCGGAAGGGTTATGAAAGACGTTTCAAGCGCCAAATCCCCGCGCGCTATGATTATCCCGTCGGATTCGCCGATTATTTCATCAATGTTCTTCAAAGCCTCGCGGCATTCTATTTTCGAGATTATTCTCGCCTTTTCGTTTGACAGCAGCTTTCTCGCTTCAATCACGTCGCCCGCGTTTTTCACAAACGACAGCGCAAAATAATCAACGCCTTTGTTGGAGAATCTTTTCAGGTTTTCCTTATCTGCGGTTGTAAGCGAAGGAAAATCCGTTTGCGTGTCGGGAAAATTCATCCCCCTGCAGGATTTCAAAATCTCTTTCGCCGCCATCACTTCGCAGAGTATGTCGTTCCCGTTGACTTCTTCGATCAAAAATTGCACCATGCCGTCGCAAACGAAAATCCTTTCTCCTGGAGAAATGAAAGGAATCGCCAAGTCCAAGTCGGAAACCTGGATTTTTCCCGCAGCGCTGTCTGTGGAAAAGATTATTTTCTCCCCGACATCGAGTTTTCTTGGAGATATGGCGCCTATTCTCGGTTTCGCCCCGGGCAGGTCGTGAAGAACCTCGATTTTCTTTTTTGAAATCCTCGCGGCGCATCTTATTCTTGCCATCTGCTTCATAACACTCTCCGGTGATTCGTGCGACAGGGTTTGCCTGAAAATGTCTGCGCCGGCGCCAATCGCTCTCGACAGGTTTTCAACGCTGTCGATAGCATCTCCAACGGTCGCGATAATCTTGGTGGTTCTCACAACAAATGTGTTTTTCAGGCGCCTATTTAAGTCTTCCCAGAACCAATTAACAAATTGTCGTAGTTCTGGCAAAGCGGACGAGGAAGGGATTCCATGAAAGTCGCTGTATTGCGCATCGGGCACAGGGTATTCAGGGATCAGCGCATGACTACTCACTGCGCGTTGGTCGCGCGCGCATTCGGCGCGGATGAGATAATAGTCTCCGGTGAAGCTGACAACAAGCTTGTCGAGAGCGTGCGAAAAGTTGCGCTGGCATGGGGCGGAGATTTCAAAGTCAGGGAGGAGCGGAACTGGAAAAATCTGGTAAGAAACTGGGACGGCTTGGTAATTCATCTCACGATGTACGGAATGCCGTTCGATAAAAAGATGCCGCAAATTAAAAAATCGGCGAAGTCGAAAAACGTTCTGCTCGTAGTTGGCGCGGAGAAAGTTCCCAGGGAACTCTACGACGCATCGGATTACAACATATCGATAACGAGCCAGCCGCACAGCGAAGTCGCGGCGCTGGCGATTTTCCTGCACGAGTTGCTCAAGGGAAAGGATATGAGGAAAAAATTCAAGAACGCGCGAATAAAATTAATTCCGCAACAAAAAGGCAAGAAGATTATTAAGGTTTAGAAATATTTTCTTAGTTTTTGCGGCAGGTCGACGGTTGGAATCCACTCGCCCTCCCCACCGATAGAAGGAATCGAACAATCGCCGTGCCTGTTTGCATACGTACATTGCCTGTACGACTCTTTCTGACCCCCGAAATTCCCGCGTCCTTTGTAGAATGTTTCAATAGTTCCGACGATAAACAGCTCTCTTCGCTCACCCTTGCCTTTGATGTACAAAGAACTTGAACATGCTTCATGGATGCACTCCCTGCTGAGCTTGAAGCCCTGTTTTTCAAGCATCGGCCTGACCTGTGCTCGGATGTCCGACTGGAGCAGGGGGTCTGAAAAAATGTTGCGAAAGTCGGAGAAAAAATCTCCAGCTGCCTCCCTCGTCGTTCTCAAAAATTTCATTACCATGACTTCAGATAAAGGATAAAACTTAAAAACCTATGCGGACTTGGAATACCGCTCCCTTAGTTTCTTTAGCAGGTCGGCGGTCGAAATCCACTCGCCTTCCCCGCTAATGAACGGGATGTCGCAGGGCTTCTCACGCCTTTTTGCCATCGGGCACTCCTCATACGGACCCGCGGTTCCGCCAAACTTGTATGGACCCCTGTAAAACGTTTCCAAGTCTCCGACAACAAATATTTCCTTGTCGTTGACGTACAGTGTTTTGTAGCACATGAACATGACAGAGGTGGGCGAAGCGGCCCCTACTGCGGATTCTGTATGGGAGCACCTTGCTCGTTGTTCAAACCCTCGTTCCCCGAGTATTTGTCTTGTTCTGTTGTCATAACCTTCAAGAACGTCCGAAACCGCTGTCCGGATTCCTTTCAGGGTCGCCATTACCATGTTTTGAAATAGATAATAAAGGATTTAAAAACCCATGGCGGCAAAATCAAAGTCAGTTCCGCGGGAGAAATGAAAGAAAATCACTGGGGCTTGG
>JAZDGV010000105.1:0-5642 GCA_043806535.1 Candidatus Aenigmatarchaeota archaeon | reverse complement strand
AGACAGGCGGATTCCAAGATATCACAAAGATAACCCAGGCGGCGGAGTCGATAAAATTCGCATTCGAGCGCCACGCCCGGACGGTGATAGTCGCATCGCACCAGGGCGACAAAGGGAAGAACGAAACGCTGCGCAACCACGTCGAGATTCTGAAAATCCACCTTCCGCATTTGAAGATAGAATTCCCCGGCGTGCGCGCAGGGGACATAATCGTGGAGACGGTGAAGAACAAATCAGCCGATGTCATAGTTCTTGAAAACACGCGGACAGATGAAGAGGAATGGAGTTCCAAAAACGTTGAAGAAACCAAGATATACAAGATGCTCAAGCAAATCCCCAACCTCGCAGTCATCAAGGACGACCCCGCATCGCATCGCAAAGAACTTTGCTCTTACCACATACCGAAAAAATTCAGCGAAGAAGGAATTGCGGTAATCGCCGGACCCAACTTGGAGCGAGATGTCGAGCTGTCAAAGAGAGCGGCGAAAGTCCTTGAGGAGCGCCAGTCATATGCACTGCTCGGCGGAAAAAAGATAGCGGACCAATTAGAGCTTGTTCCACAACTGCTCGAAAAATTCCCTAGCATGAAAATGATGCTTTCAGGATTGTTCTCGGTTTACATGGAAAAGGCGCGCGGCTCGACAATAGGCGGCAACGGGACGCTCTGGAAGGAAAGCGACAATGCGTTTCTCCCGCAGGCAAAGGAGATCATGGAAAAATACAAAAACAGAATCATACTTCCAACCGACTACTGCGTCGCGGACGGTGACGCTAAGTTGTGCGCGCCGATTCAGGAACTGCGCAAAGGAAAGGTCATAGACATAGGGCCGGACACGATATTGAAGTACATGGAAATATTGGCGTCCTCGCCTGGCGCTGCGGTAATAATCAACGGCTCGCCAGGATTCTACGAGGCGGCGACAAACGCCAATGACCCGGGCATGAGGAGCGCCGCTCACGTATACTCGGAGGCGTTCGACGAGAATCACAACCATTATGTTATGGGATTCGGCGGAGATTCCGCAGCCATTTTCAATCGGCTGGGATTCAAGCCCCAGATGCACTCGTCTTCGGGGAAGGCGTTTTTCAAACGCATTGTGTATGGACCGTATTTCGATTGCGAGTGGTTAAAAACGGAGGGTGATGCAAAATGTTGAAGGTGTCCGTGAACGGGTATGGAACAATCGGGAAGCGCGTCGCCGACGCGATAGCGAAGCACCCTAAAATGGAACTTATAGGCATTTGCAAATACACCCCGGACGCGGACGCCAAGATAGCGATTTCAAAGAAGTTCAACGTGTTCGCGCCGAAGGAGAACATACAGAATTTCCCGAATGCCGCAGGGACGTTTGACGAGATGCTCGAGAAATCCGACGTCGTTGTTGACGCTTCTCCC
Source organism: Candidatus Aenigmatarchaeota archaeon (assembly GCA_043806535.1). GTDB lineage: Archaea > Aenigmatarchaeota > Aenigmatarchaeia > JACPZZ01 > JACPZZ01 > JAZDGV01. The sequence goes on along the minus strand of JAZDGV010000105.1, from coordinate 4,246 downwards.
GACAAGATGGGCGCCAAGAACAAGGAAATCTATGCCGCTAAAAAAAAGAAAGCGATTTTCCAGGGAGGCGAGAAGGATGCGATAGGATTCAGCTTCAACGCCCGCAGCAACTTCGACGGCGCGAAGGCGCAGGAGTACATACGCGTTGTCAGCTGCAACACGACCGCATTGTGCCGCGTGATAAAACCATTAACAGAGCGATTCAAAATCGATAAGATAAGCGCGATACTGATAAGACGCGGCGCCGACCCCAATGATTCGAAAGGCTCTGCGCTCAATTCCGTGGAATGGGAAGCGAATTCCCATCACGCGCACGACGTCAATACGGTTATCAAAGACGTTGCGATAACGTCGACAGCGTTCAAAGCGCCGCAGACGCTGATGCACGTGCATCATCTGACCATTAAGTCGGGCGATGCGATAACAAAAGATGCGTTGTACGATATTTTCAAGAACGAAAACAGGGTTTTGTTGCTGAACACCGCCAAAACAACCGCCGACATTGCCGAGAAGGCGCGCGACTTGGGATTTGTGCGAAACGATTTGTTCAGCGCCAACCTGCTGATGAACACGTTTGTCGCGAACGGCGATGAATTCTCCTTCGCGATAGCAGTGCCGCAGGAATCAATCGTGGTTCCTGAGGACATCGATGCGTTGATAGCGCAAGCGGGATTGATGAGCAAAGAGGATTCCATGCGCACAACAGACGAATTGATGGGGCTGAAAGATATCAAGTCGAAGATGGAGAACGTCTTTGGCTGAACAAACGCTTATAAGCCTTTGGGTCTATGCTGAAGGTTCTAGATATAGTCCTAACAGCTACAATAATATTAATCAAGCCCGCTATAACGTACTTTTTGAGCGAGGTTATAAATTATACAAGCGTCTTTATGCGGATCCGGAAGAAAGGGAGCCGAAAAGGTGATTTGAATGGGGAGCAATAAGGGGAAATGTGCGAAGCATCATACGGGGCATTGCAAAATTTGCGGGAGTTGTAGCACGCTGAGTGCAAAGAAGACAGCTTGATAAACGGCAAGGCGATAGGCTACAACGTTTTCGACGTTGTCGCCTATCGGCGTTTCCATCCTTCTTCGAAGGCTAAAATAACGCTTATAAGCCTTTGGGTTCAAGGTATCAACCATGTCAACAAACGACCTAACTGTTGTAAAAGCCCAATTGCATGTTCCCGAAGGTTGTAGATACAGTCCTAACAACAACTACAAGGGTTCAAAGCAAACCTACAATAGTTTTGAGACAGCCTTCGATAGCGCACTTTTTGAGCGCGGCTACAACTTATACAAACGCAATTATCCCGACCCTGATGAGAGGGAGCCGAAAAGAAAACTGGTCGCAATTGCACGCGGACAGCTTGACACCGACGAGGGAATGTCAAATTTCTACCTTGGAATCAAACCCGAGAAAGGGAGCTTGTTAGAAGGCAAAGTAGTCGGTTACAACATATTCGACGTTGTTACTATGGGCGCTGAAAAAGAGGGCGCAATTGGGATGGACTGGTACCTTGGCGTCGACCCGAAGATGAGAACCAATGGCTATGGTTCAAAAATACTAAGATCCACAGTTGGCCAGATGAAAAACATCGCCACACGAAGGGGAAGACAACTTTTGGCGGTCCACGCAGAGCTGGATGACCCGGAGAGAATGGACGCAGAGTTTTACAAAGCAAGCGCTTCGATAATGGACCCGAAGGAAAGGATTAAGTTCTGGGCAGGGCAGGGCTCGATGGAAGTCATCGCAGGCAACAGAAGGGATTGGTACATGCAGCCAAGGCTCAACAAGGATTCTGAACCTGTAGATTATTTGATATTCACAATGCTGCCTTTGGACAAGCGCCTTGCGCAGGAGAAGGAAATCAGCGCAGAAAAGTTTTTGAAACAGTTCTTGCGAAAGCATGTCTATTACGGATTCGAGGCAACGCCAGGCAGCGACTTGGACGGCCAGAGAAATCCTGAGACAGATGCCTCTTACGTTGAGATGGCGAGAAAAATCAGGGAAGCGGGAAAAGTCAACCTGGTTCCGCTGGAAAGATAACCGAAGTGTGGCGCCTTTTTAGATAACTTTAAATCTCTTGGAGAATTCTTAATTTCTGATAAGATGCAAAGACAAGCAATATATTTACAAGGCACGGACAATGTTACAAAGGATTATACGGCGTCGAACACCGAGTTGTATTTTGAAGACATATGCAAAGTCTTTAACACCCAGCTTCAACCCGCCGAGGTTTATTCTTCCCTGCTGACAAGAAGGTCAGTCCCGTCAACATTCGAAAACCCAGATACGGGCGTGAAACTTGCCCAATTCCAGCTAACGCGTTTTTCTCCAATGCATTCAGATAATTGGTTCGACGTATATTCCGAAATAAGGAAGTCCAAATACCCAAGGCGCAAGCCGATCGAAGAACATGGCATCGCCTATGATGAAGTGATGGATGGAATAAGGAGAAAACATAAAGTCTCAGAGCCGGACGAGTTTTTGATGGTGACAGATAATAATTATATTCCGGACCTTCGTGTCGGGAGATTTGAGAAGGAGATGTATTTCGCGGTTTTCAATCTCGGCAGGAGACCGAAAGAAGAGGAGCTGAAACCATTCAACGTCTTTGATGCGAACAGATATAATGCCTCGCCACGCTTGGCTGACGTGTGGATATGCTATTATCGAAGCCCGGTTTATGAGGGGGTCGGGATTCCGCCAAATGTAAATTCGGATTTTATCAGGGTGGAGTTCCCGCTCATCCGGAATATGCAATCAAAATCTGAAAGTGAGGCATCAAAGGCGTGCCCATTGGATGAAATCAGCATTACCGGAATTCCTGTGATGGAGTTGCCGGTAAAAATCAAGACACCAACCGTCGAATCGCACACATATGAAATCAATCCTAGAATGCCAACAGGTTATGTGATGGGATTCTTGCAGCAATATGTGAAGTCTCTTTGCGGGCTGGTCTAAAATTCAATGTCATGCAGAGAAAAAATTATCACTCAGCCTTTGCCTTCTTTGGCCGACCGCGTTTCTTCTTGAATTTAACTTCTGCGCTCGCTTCACTTATTTCCGTTACTTTCGCGACTTCGACAACAGCTTTGTCAGGTTTCTTCCTTGATTTTTTTGGCTTGACTTCCGCGGTTGTCGCAGCGACTGGCGCATCTCCGACCGCAGGCGCGGCGCCTACTGGCACGAATTTCTTCTTCGGCTTGCATTCATGGTCGATGCAATTTCTGAAGACACGGCCTTCGCGCCGCACGACAACCATGGGTTTTCCGCAGCGTGAGCAAGCTTGTTTCATCGGCTCGATAACGCCCGTCTGCGGCAATGGAAATCCTGTCTTGCAGTCCGGATATTTGGAGCAGCCTATGAACCTTTTTCCGGATTTCATGGAGCGGATGATTTTCAAATCCCCGTCGCGCCCTGCCGCAGCGCACACATGGCATTTGCCAACAAGTTTTGCGTTCCGCCTCGTTTCGATGAATGCTTCGAGCAACGCCTTGCCTATCGCATTCTCATTCTCCTTGAACTTCGCCATCACCTTTTTCAGCAGGACTTCCGCTTCGGCGATGACATCCTCTTTCTTTATCTCATTTGTCTGTATCTTATCCATCTTCTCCTCGAAGCTTCGCGTAAGCTCCTCGGAAAGTATCTCTGGCGAATATTTGTTGAGCGTGTTCGCGACGCTTGCGCCCAAGTCGGAAACTTCTATCGCGCGCCCGAGCACATAACCTCGCAAAAACAAAGTCCTTACGATTGTCGCCCGCGTCGCTTTTGTGCCAAGACCTCGCTTCTCCAGCTCTTTTACAATCGATGCCTCGTTGAACCTGTTAGGCGGCTGCGTTTCCTTGTCCACCATAACCGTGTCGCATTGGTACTCTTTGTTTTCTTCAAGCTCAGGAAATGTCTGGTCTTCGGCCGATATGTAAGGAGCGTAAAATTTTAACCAACCTTCTTCCAAAGTCGTCTTTCCGACAGCGAAGAAATTGTCGCCTCCTATCGCAAAGACGTACTTTAATGACTCGCGCGTCGCATGCTCCGCGAACACTGCCAAAAATCTTTTTACAATCAAATCATAGACTTTCTGGTTTTGAGCGGCCAGGCGTTCCGGCTTTTCGCCTGTGGGATATATAGCAGGATGCGCTGGGTCGGACTTCTCTCCTTCATTGGGCTTTAACTCGGATTTCAGGAGAAGCTCATCGACAAGCGCCTTGTAGCCTTTCTGCTTCCCGAGCGACTTCAATAT
>JAZDGV010000104.1:0-4993 GCA_043806535.1 Candidatus Aenigmatarchaeota archaeon | reverse complement strand
ATCATCTCGCCGATTTCCTTTGTCAAATCATTGGCAACAAGGATTGGTATGTCAGCCATGTTCAGCGCCTGAAGCAGCGGTTGAATCTTTTCAGAATTGGGGCAGACATAAGTGAACACGCCTTCTGAATCGCCATGGTTGTAGATGGCAATGTCGTTGGTCGTGCCTTTCTTGCCAAGCCTTTGTGCGAGCGTCTGATCCCCGAATACCCCTATAGTTAGATGCATCCTTAATCATCTGTAGCGAAGAATAAATAAGCGCCGGCGATTGAAAGATATTGGCGAATCTAGCCAGTCATATCAAAACCGGCAAAACGCCTAGAACCAATCGTTTTATCCGCGATGTACCTTTGCGAATTGCGGGCACGCGATGAGCCAATCCTCTTCAACGCCTGCGATGTCGCCGTTGATTGCCATGCACGTGCGGCGCAGCTTCTCAACGCTGCGCTTAAGCTCGCCCAAATCCTTGTCCCTAAGGGACCGGATTTTCAGCAATACAATCGAACCCTCGCGGAGGTATTTCAGGATTCTCTCGGTGTCGTTGAAATCGCCAAGCGTTTCTACGCGTATTGGTACTTTCCCCGAATCGGTATCAACAGCTTCGCTATCGACTTCGATGTAATCGGTTTGCCCGATAGTGTCTTTGCCCTTCCTTCCGAGAATATTGTCCAACAATGCCATTTCAAATCACCAGTCTTTTAGTAATACTGCTCGCAACCTTTTATATTTATTCTCTGCATTTTTCCAACAAGGACACGATGTTCCATACGAGCGTCCTCGTGTACATGGGAATGTTGGGGTCATTGGACACGCCATCAAGAACGTATATCGCGGATGAGAGCTTGATTTCCATGGAATCTTCGCCGGTTTTGAGGTTTTGTATCACGCCGTCGGCGGAAGTCCTTATGTTCCTGGGAACAGTCCTATCGCTCACAATCTGCTCCAACAGCGTGATTGCCTGTTCCAGATTTTCCATGAGCCATCGCCTTTCACACCATATCTCCCAGCCTTTGATATTGGCAATCTGAAACAGACCAAAGGTCTGTTTCTAGTTGCTCGCATGCTCGTGCTGGCTTTGCCTGTCTATTTCGCCCTGTATCTTCCCCTGGAGCTCCTTGATTTTTTCCCCTATCCTTTTCTCCTCCTTGACAAGAGCTTCGATTCTGATGTTCAACAGGTCTTTGCGCTCTTCCAGCTCCTTCTTTACCTCTTCCGTTGGCTTCTTGACCAATATCGTGCCAACTGATTTGTAAACATGCTCTTCTTTTGACTTCTCAATCTCGGATAAGCTTGACTCGGTCTCTATCAGCTGGTTTTTCATCGCCTCCAGTTGCGCGACAACCGCCTGCGCATGCTGCTGATACGTTTGGAACTGCATTATCAGCTGCTGCGTCTGCTCCGATATCTCCATTCACAATTCACCTTTTGCATAGATGCTTGGTTTGATTTGAAACATACCAAAGGTATGTTTCTACTGGCACCTACTCGTAAAAAAACAAAGAAAAGCTATCTGCTTATCACTCGCCTTGGCGTGACGCTCTTTGTCCTCAGCATTATCCTGTATCCGCAAAACGGGCATCTTACCCTTTTTGCCTTGGTTTCAAACTCGACGTCTTTCTTGCAGTTAAGGCACCTAAACATCGGCAATCACGATCATTTACCCTTGTTTTTCTTCATTTTTATTTCTTCCTTCTTCTCCTTCTTTTCCTGCTTCGGCTTTTGCTTTCCCTTGAACTTGTCGCGCTTTTTCGTCGGCTTTGCGACCTCGATGACTTTCTTGGTAGGCATGAACGATTCGGCTTGCGCGCCCGTCTCCGGCGCTACCACGCTCTTTGGAGTATAAGCTCCTCCTGAGAATTTGATGCCGCACGCCCTGCATGTCCATATCGCGGCGGACAATCGCTTTACAGCGAATTTGTTGCAGCTGGGGCACTCATGCCTCTTCTTCTGAATCTTTTCTATGTCGGCGACAAGCTTCCTGATTTTTCTCCCGTACCTTGCGCCGAACCTGCCCGCGGATCCTATTTTTTTTGTTCTTCTCGACATTTTGAACACCGGCAAAAAACAATTTTAAGAATCGGTTACAGGAGTTTCCTTAGTTCCACGCTTTTCTCCTTTGCCATGTCGATTATCCTTGTTATCTCATCGACCGTGAGACCGGCATCGCCGCCTTTCTGCAGGGAGCACAGGTTGTCGTTGTCCTTCAAGGAGACTGTCAGGCGGGCGGACATCACGTTCTCTTCGGCCTGGCACGGGTCTACAAAAAGCTTGTCCGCGACTTTCGCAACCGTTATGGTAACAGGCTTGGAAACGACTGGGAGCGGACCTGTTTTTTCCTCCACTGTTATTTTTCCATCCTCGTACTTCGGGACCATTGTGCTTGATAGCGCAGCGACAGCGGCCAGAGCTGCGGCGTCAATCATGTTCCCGTCGTGGTCGAGCACATGTATGTCGACGTTGACCATCCATACCTCCTTCTCGCTTATGAAAAGTTTCTTCAGGTCCAACATCTTGGATTCCCTGATTCCCCTGTCCACGACCCTTGCGACTTCCACGGATGCCGCGCTCGGGGGGCCTGGTTCAAACTCCGGGTCAGCCATGGGCACGAGTTCGGCGTTTACAATCAGCACGCCCTCGTTTGGCCTGTCAGCGTAAGGCACTCCGACGCTCATCTTCACCCCGACCACGACCTGCGTATTGCCAAGAGTGACTTTTGCCGAGCCTTCTGCCGTTTTTATGAAATCCCTCTCAATTGTGATTTCCCTGTAATTCTCTGCCTTCCTGCTGTCCACTCTCAGCCCCTTTTCGGCCATGTCTAAAACGTATTTTTCTCTTGTCGTAACAAACATTTCATCCACCTATACTTTTCCAATAAATTGCTGTTTTAACGCGCTTACCTGCGCTTCGTATATTTTTTGGCACGCGCCTATGTTCAAGGCGAGTATGCTCTTGAAATCGTCCGAAGAGATATCGCCGTCCATTTGCAAAAGCGTGATTTGCTTCAGGTTGGGCGTGTAAGCGACCGGAATGTCACAGGCGGTTACTTCTTCCTCGTTGTAAGTCAAGTCGACAGCGCATTCACCGTCAACTTTTCCACCTGCCACCGCGCACACCAAGTCTCTCATCGGGATTCCGGCGTCAGCTAAGGCGACAGACGCTGCGTTTATTCCTGCGCATCTTGTGCCTGCGTCTCCTTGCAATATCTCTATGTACACATCGATTCCCACACGCGGGAATTCATTGGTGAACACTGTCGGATGGAAGGCGCTTGAAATGACTTTTGATATTTCAGTGCTTCTCCTGTCGTGGCCGGGGCGCTTACGCTCCTTTGTCGAGAATGGTGCCATGTTGTATCTGCATCTGATAAGCGCTTGGTTAGGGTCTTGGAAAGCTTTCGGGAAAACAGCCCTGGGTCCATAGACAGCCGCTATCGCGACAGTATTTCCCATCTTTACATAGGCGCTTCCAGCCGCGCGCTTGAGCACTCCTGCCTTTATCACAAGTTCCCTCAATTCGTCCGTTTTTCTTCCGTCTTGTCTCATTCCTAATTCACCTTTTTGCATAAACGATTATTTTGATGTATGCGCCTCACTCAACCATTGACTCGTCCTTTTTTTCTTCCGGCTGCGCTTCAGGTTTCTGCGCTTCGGTTTTCGGCGCCTCAATCTTTGGCGCTTCGATTTTCTGGTCTACTCCGAGGAATTCCGATACCTTGTTCGTCAATCCTTCCAAATGGGATTCCCTGTCAACCATCAATATGGCTTCGGTCGCAAGATCTTCCTTCTCGCCTTTCAGCCACACCAGTCCGTTCTGTCCTATGACGATGTAGCATTTTGTTGCGTCCTTGATTATGTTTATCATCGACCCCTCGCGTCCTATGAGGCGAGGAACTTTCGATGGCGTTATCGTAACAACCCGCCCGCCCCTGAGCTTTTTGCACATCGGGTCGCGCATTGACAGCTGAATCGCTTTCTGCTTTGTGACATTTACGACTCTTGCGTACAGCAAATCTCCGACATCGAAAAATTTGCTAATGTCTTCGCCCCTCTCCACGAATTCCTCCAATTCGAACGCGGATAATGACGCTTGGTATGGCGAATTGATATCCAGATACCATGTGGAAAGCTGCACTTCCGCCACTTCGCCGACTATCTTGTCGCCGACGCGCGGATTGTAAGCTCCGGCAAGCGGAATGACAGTGACAACCCGCTCCTTTATGCCCACCATGCCAAGAACCTTAGCACATATCTTGTTCGCTTCGCGGAAAGTCCCCATGCTCGGCAAATACTCCAAGCCTTCCGCTATGCATTCGCCAGGAACTACGATATCCCTTTCATTCTTCATTAGCATTTTTATTTCACCGTTTTTCTTACTTCAATATCTTTGATTCTATCTGGCCGCCCGTGAGTTTGTTGAGCCGCTCAAGCATTTCCACAGACAGGCCTGCCGGGACTTCGACCACGCATATGTAGTCGCCTGTCGCTGACCACTCCTCTTTCTTTACGCTTGTCATGCTCCTTATCACGGACACGGCCTTCCCCGAATATTGCGCGGGTATCTTTACCGCGAGCCGCATCGTCTCCATCTTGAGCGGGATTTGCACTTTGATTTCCTTCACTACGCGTTCAACCTGCTCCTCCGCCGACTGCAGCGGATCTATCAATACGCCCACTTCCTCCATCGCGGTCAATATCCGCTGCGGCGGGTGCGGCGCATTGGTCTGCGGGTTTAGCGCATTCCTGGATATCATGTTTGCGATTTGGATTTTTTTGTCCTCGACCATCGTTTTTCTCTGGTCGGTTGTCAATTGCAACTCTCCTTCCCTGAGGATTTTCTCGGATATCTTTGAAGTATCAGTCGTTCCGAACAGTTTCTGCATTGTTTCCTCGGACGCCTTCTCCGCTTTTCTCGAATCCTTGAATATCACCATTGAAGCCAGCACATCTTCCATCTTTGCCGACTTGTCGGTGCCTTTCTTGAATGCGTAAGCCTTT
>JAZDGV010000103.1:0-16163 GCA_043806535.1 Candidatus Aenigmatarchaeota archaeon | reverse complement strand
GACTTCGCCGGTTCCGCCAACATGGTCTTCAAAATAATCAATTTCGTTTCTCCTTCTTTTCTTCGATGTGGTGTGACTCTTTTCGACATAGTAGGACCTATTTTCTCTGTTAATTATATATAGAGTCACAGTTAAATAACTATCATTCAAGGCGTGTCCTATATGAAAGCCCTTATTGACCTCTCCGAAGACCTTAAAACCCGGTTGGTAGCGACCGCAAAGGCAAAAGAATGTAGCCAGGCCGACATTATGCGATTCGCTCTTCGCGAATACCTCGACAAGGAAGGTGTCAAGCCATGACAGACGTCCCCAAGTTGCCGGTCTTGACAGACGAAGAACGCGGGAGATTGTCCCGCGTGGATGCGCTCTTTTACGATTTCGTAAAGAGTCGGATGAAGGATGATGCACATGATAACGGCAACTGAAGCGAAATTTTTTCTGGGTCGAAACGTATTTGTTCTTCATTCTGACGGCGGACATGAGTCATCGAATTCCGGCATCTTGACCCAAGTCTTGGAGAATGGAGTCCTTCTCGACAATTGCGACCGACTTGTTTTCATAGTTTTTACGAACATCTTGAAAATCCGCGAGCGCGAGGTGGGGAAATGATCTACTATTGTGCCGAACACCGGAAGCGGTTCGATGACATGGACAGATTCGCCAATCACGTTATTCGCGAGTTTCATTCGGCGTTTTCGGTGAGTATGTGTTGATGCTATGACCACAATCCCGATACAATTGCAAATTGAAGATTTCCGGTTCATTCCCATACGGAAAGGTACGAAGGTTCCCATAATCGAGGGGTGGACTACAAATAATTTCAAGTTTAACGCCCCCGAGATGCTCGAACACCTCGCGAGCGGGGGCAATTACGGGGTTGTCTGCGGATTCGGGAATTTGGTCGTCCTTGACGCCGACACCCCGGAATTGAAGGAACATATCGAACGCGAATTTCCGAAAACCTTCCAAATTCGCACAGGGTCCGGCGGGGAACATTTTTACTTCAAGTGTTCGGGGATTGAAAAGAAACTTCCGATAATGAAGGACGGAAAACACTATGGCGACCTTCAAGCGCGCGGTTCGCAAGTCGTCGGGGCGGGTTCGTTGCATCCGAACGGCAAATATTACGAAGTTGAACGCGACGCCCCGATTGCGGAAGTTTCAATGGAACGGATACTTGACAATCTCGCACCCTTCCGGGACGAACCAAGGATAATACAACCATTCGAACGAAAACCCAACGGGGGGAATTATGACCTTCCGATAACTGATGTTATCGACTTGTCCGGCTTTCGCCAACGCGGGGACGAATATCAGGGCGCGCATCCGGGGCATGGTTCGACGGGCGGTTTCAACTTCACAATCAACCCGGCGAAGAATGTTTGGCATTGTTTTCGATGCAATTCGGGCGGTTCTTCGCTTCAATTAATCGGCGTGCTTGAAGGTGTTGTTTCGTGCAACAATCCGACACTACGGGGCGAAGACTTCAAGAAAGTCCTTGATATTGCCGTGAAAAAATACGGGTTGAAACTTCCGACACCACAAGGCGGCGGACAGGATGACGAAGGAAAGACGCCAATAATCCTTCCGCATACCGGGAAGTTAATCAGCGAATTCGCCCGTGAATTGTCCGTGAGATTCAAGGACACGACCCGCTTGTTTTTTCGACCAGAATCACGCGACATCGTTGAAATTGGAACGATTGTTCCGGTTGAAGGCGGAGAGGAACGTTATACAGGGTTTCTCACGGTCAAACCGGCGCGTTTTATCACGGTCGCGGAAGAATATTTTGTTCCCGGAATTGAATTCTATGTTCAACAAACACAGGAAACGCGATTCAAACATAAGTCAATGACAAGTGAAATGGCGAACGTGGTTCTATGTTCGGACATATTCCAATCGGCGCTTCCGAAGATAAGTCGAATCTTTCCCGTCCCGATTCCAATTATGCACAACGGAGAATTGACGTTCCCAAACAAAGGTTATGACCCGCGATTCGCGTCATGGCTTCCGCACGACGCGCCGGAAATATCCGACACAAAACTTCCGCTTGAAAATGCGAAGTCCGTACTTCAAGATGTTTTCGGGGAATTCTGTTTTCAAACACAACAAGACTTCCATAACGCGATTGCGGGATTATTGACCCCGTTCCTTCGTGGGTTGTTCGGTTCGGGGTTCAGCACGCGAACCCCAGCAATGTTCTACTTGGCGAACCGGGAACGGGCCGGGAAGGATTATCTTGCCGGGATTACGGGGATTGTATATGAAGGTTATCCGCTTCAAGAACCGCCCATCAGTACCAATGAAAATCAACGATCGAATAACACGGAAGAACTTCGCAAGCGGACATTATCCGCCATGATTGGCGGAAAGATGCGGATGCACTTCAGCAATAACAAGGGGCATATAAACAATGCGTTTCTTGAAATGATATTGACCGCCGAACGATGGTCCGACCGCATACTTGGGCGGAACGAATTGTTAACGTTCGACAATGAACTTGACTTCAGCCTTTCGGGAAACACCGGCGTGACTTATACATCGGACTTCGCGAATCGATGTGTTTTCGTAAACTTGTTTCTTGCCATGGAAAACGCCAATGAACGAGTATTCAAGCGCCCGGATTTGCATGGATGGGTTCGGAATAATCGGGGGTTGATTTTATCGGCGTTATACACCCTTGTCCATAATTGGTTCGAAAACGGTATGAAACCAGGTTCGAAACCCTTCGCATCGTACCCGGAATGGGCGCGGGTATGTGGCGGGATTATGGAAACCGCCGGATATTCAAGTCCTTGCGTCATAACGGACAATAATAACGCTGGGGGCGACCGCGAGTCGGCGGAAATGAAGACGTTATTTGAACTGTGTTTTGAACTACACCCAGAAGAATGGATTTCAAAATCCGACATTGTGGCGGTCGCGATGAATGACGAAAATGATATATTCGGTTACATTGATTGGGCGAGTATGTCGGACAAATCCAAATTTGGACGAAAATTACAACGATTCGTCGGTCGGGTGTTCTCTGATATCAGTTTAATTGTCGATAACCCCAACGAACGGGCTTCCCGACAGAGATTCAAGTTTTCGAGGACGAAGGTAGAGATTGGCTACTTTGGACACTTTGGACACTTCGCTAACCCCAAGGGGGAAAATGGTAACGATAGACAAAGTAGTATAGGTACTGTAACCAATGTAGCCGATGTAGCCAACCCCCCACTTGAAAAATGTGATATTTGTCACAAGGAAGTCGCGAATAGACAGAAAATCAAGGACGACATAACCGAGAAGGACTTGTTCGTATGTGATGAGTGTTCGCATATAGACACAGACGGGGGGATTGCATGACCGGAAGGACACGAAGAAACGGGAAAGAAGTCGGATATTACAAGAAATGTCCCGTAACCAATTGCCCGGAAACCTTCACAAGCCAATTTGCCCTTCGCCAACATTACCTATTGAATCATACCAAGAAGTGTTAAACAATGACTAACAAAACCGAATTTACCGGGTGTAGAATCGAGGAAGACATATACAAACAATTCAAGGCCAAACACCCCGAAGTTTCGCATAGAATACGCCAACTGATACACGCCGATCTATCGAATGGTGGTCATGACACCCCGACCATAAACCGAAACGACATCGTGGGATTGATGGATATCATTTACCAGGACGCCCGGCCAATCCAATTAATCGGCGACGTGGGAATCGGAAAGAGCGACACCATGAAGCGATTAATCGAATCCGACAGGACACACACATACATCGTCCTTGATTGCCATGACGAATATCGTTTGCCGGTCATACAAACCATCACGGACGACTTGAAACAATCGTGTCGAATCAAATTGCCCGAACAGATATCGGCTTCGAAGGGACTCTTCCAAGTCTATCATAACGAATTGCTATCGCATAGACGCCCGGATAACTATGTCGTGGTCGTCGAGGAAGCACACCGATATGCCGAAGTCCGTGAGTTATTGAAGGAAGCCCGGAAGTTCGTCAAGGTCATAGCGATATGTCAAGAAAGGCTTGGCGATTTTTGCCCTGGCGTCAAGGTGATAGCATGAGGATGAAATCGATTTACAAAATGAGGTATTCTGATATCGACAGGTTGTATTGTCGAAAATGTAAAGCCTTCATTATGACAAGTGCGAAGACATGGAAAGGAAAAGATCGCGCCAAGAATAAGCACATCAAGGAAGCACACCAGGGAAGGAAAGCAACGTCAATATTACCATTCAACACATTGATGACGATGTACCATATGTCATTGGTCAAGACTTGTTATGCCCCATCCGACCGACAGATTATCGAAACGATTGTAAAAGAGAAATATCATACACACCACCATAGCGCTTAATTAATTACAAAGATGCGGATAACACATCACAAATCATATAACACACAATCACATAACAATTCAATCAGTAAAAATATAATATTAATACAGGAAACTTTCATTCCTCCATTTGAAATCAAGTCGCCTTGATCGTCCATGACACCTTATGATGTAACAATGGCACACATACACCCATGCTATGCGCTTAATAAATTATTAAAATGTAGAATTCAATCAACCATTAACAGAAGGACGACTTTCCTCGTGGTGTGTGACCATCGAACCCAGGTTATCGGTGGCAAAGATGTCCAAAGAATGTTTCATACAATCCAATTTATCGGTGGTGTTTAAACGTGAATCATACCATAGAATTCAACATGACAGAATTGAAGAATCCGGAAAGAGTTTTACTTTACATCAATCCAACACTTCGCCCAATGGTCGAGGAAGCGAAGGCGAAGAACATCAACCTATCGGCCGTATTCCTGGAAGCGTTAAGAGAGAAGCTTGGCAAGACCGAAGAACACGCCAAGATTGAAACGCCGGGGCAATGGGTTAATTACCTTCGTGGAAAGTATCCCGATTATTCCAAATTCGAAAGCGAACTTATCCAAAGTATTTTTGCCGGACTCAATAAACAATCAATCTTGAATAGCATATCATACTACATCAAGAACCTTCGGAAGTATGCTTGGGTTAAAACCACGGCGTCGCCGTATGACTTCTTCGTGTTCTACATAGAATCAATCAAGACAATGAACCTGGCAATACCGAAGCGTCCAGAATATGATTACGAAGAAACAACATTTACTTCCTGTAATACTTGCGAAGACAGGACGCCAAGGATCATGAAGCACCGGCTTAGTGACGGTTGGCTAATATGCCTTGATTGTATCAAGAAGGACATGGACAAATACAATTCCGATTTGCGAGAACTCGAATTGAAGATAGTGGAAGGACTGAAAACATTGAAACAATAATCAAACCTTCGTGACTATCGGATTCTCCAACACCTTCTTGACGTTCTTCAATGTGGGCAAAGGTATCCTTTCCAAATCCTTCTTTTCGATGGTAAGAAGCCCGACCAGAAGGCCGATACATTCCTTGATTAATTCGACTCTCTTTTCACGATATAGCGTCCTTGAAGATGTCATCTTTTCGAGTCCCCTGTTTATTTATTATTATTTTGCATCCACGTGAGAAACTCCTTGAACAATTTGGAATGTTTGGGGTTCGTCATGACTTCGTCCCTTGCCTTCTCGACTTCAAGCAACTTCTGCGCCGTCACCGAATCCAACGGAAGCCAACATTGACTGCAAAACTTGGCGTCAAGCGGGTTGTGCGTCTTGCATCGCGGACAGTTCAAGAATACATCCTTGATTTCCCGTTTTTTCGCTTCGTCCGCGATGTCCTTCTCCTTCCGCAATCCGAATATATCAAGCAACTTATTATCGACGTTCTTCCCGGACATATGGACGTAGACCCCCGCCATCGGCGATCCGGAAGTCCATCCGGCGAACTCTCGCAATTGCGAATCCGACAAATACGAAGCCAATTCGGTCAATCGCGAATGACGGAAGAAGTGCGCATTGATGCGCTTGGTTATTCCCGCCTTCCTTGCGATTGTCTTCAATGTCTTCGCGGCCGCGGGATAACTCATGAACTCTTTCGAATTCTCGCGGTTCGTCCGCGGAATCCAAAGTGGCGCGTCCTTGTCGTCCTTGTGGGGATGGCTGTTAATCCACGCCAAGATATAACTCACCGCATTGAATAATCTCACCCGTCGCATCCCGGTCTTGCCTTCAAGAAAGACTTGACAACCGTATGAATCGAGCATGACGTTCTTGATTCGCAGATTCAAGACTTCTTCGATTCGCCCGGCTGATTCGTACAATGTGTAAATCAATGCTTGGTCGCGGGCGTCCGCGGCGCACTTGACCATCTTCTTGATGTCATCTTCCGTCAATAAGGATTCTGGGGAAACGAATCGAATCTTCTTCCCGCCGCGAATCCATGCGACTTCCGCGGGGACGCTTTCCGATTTCCGCAACCACTTGAAGAATGTTTTCAAGAATACCTTGTGGTCTTGCTTCGTGCGTTCCGACCATCTGTCGGTTGAAATCAATTCCCCGACAATGCCCTCGATGTCTTTTCTGTCGCATTGGTCGAACGGTTTCTTCAACATCTTCGCGATGTTCGAACCAAGAAATAATTTTTTCAATAATGTGTTCTTCTTGAACCCGGTCAAGACGCAGAAGTGAATGTACTCTTCAAGTGTTTTTTTATTTGCCGGCGTGATGTCGGCGTCGTTCTTCAAGTTGCCGAACGAATTTGCGAACGTTTGTTCGTTATTGTGAACGTCAAGGCGCTTGTCCATGTAATTATGATAATTTCACGGGTTTATATGTATGCGCCATAACACACCGTAGTTTCATGCGGGGGGAGAGATTCGAACTCTCGAACTCACTAAGAGATCGGGCATTTCCAGTCCGTTTTCCGCCAGCGCTTTTTCAAGCTCAAATCGGAAAAGGGCTGCCTGAACCCGACGCATTTGACCAGGCTTTGCTACCCCCGCCCGAACCGCAGGGAACCAAGGTTCCCTTCAGTTTTAGGTTGTTCCTGATTCCCTCCTTCTATCTTCCTTCTTTCAAACTGAAATATATTAGCAAGAATAAACCGAAAAATAGCAAAAACTCCTCGTCGCAGCAAGAGCGCGTTTACTGCTCCTGCAGCAGCGTTATGACAGCGAGAACCGCGCCGACCAGGACTGCGATGCCGCCCAATACGCTGAACAACCCCGCTAACAGGGCACCAATGGGAGCTACTGCGCTGAGTCCTAGAGCACCCAAAGTGCCCGCGTTGAAACTCAACTCGCAGAATACGGCGAGCAGAATCAAAACCGCTCCCGCAGCTATCCAATTGAACCCCTTCTCAGCCATCTTCCTGATGCCGGTATATTCCGCTAGCACCAGCACGACGAAGACTCCGATTACAGGCGATGTCAGCAACCCAAGTTCGATTGCCATAGTTATCTGCGTATAATTGGGCTTTCCGATATTTAATTATACGTCCTTTAAATCGTTTGGCGTGTTTCTGATATTATGACGCTGAAAACGGGATGCTACGAAAGACTGGCATCGGATGCTCGCATGAAAATCGCCGAATTGCGATTCGGACCAATACTCGAAGATCCCGATTATGATGCCGAAAAACCACGGCGCGAATACGGTGAAATCTTGATGCGTTTGGAAGAAGGAGCCAAAGCGCACATAAGCGCTTTTATTCCCTTTCCGGCAATCGGAGCCAAGAATATCTGCCTGGTTCATTTGTACAGGATTCATGACAACAGGAGATACAGGGTTCTTGGAGAAGCAAGAGCGATGAGCGAATACCGGCTCGTAATGGTAGAGGACGCAGTCGACTATTTCTCCGGAATAAGCAGGGGCGTTGAAAAGGGAAAATTCAAGTCCGTATTGCTGGCGCACGACGACCACGGAGAACTGCTAGAGGATTCTTATTACGGATTATTCAGAAACAGCGAAGAGAATCTTGTCGGCGGATGCTACAAGAAGAGTTGCGTCGCCGACTTTTCAAGAAGCCTGAGAAGGGAAGCTCCCAGAACTGTCAGTGTTGTCGGCAGGTGGACATTCGACCTGTCGAAGCTCGAAGAAAAAATCATTGTTCACGGGGAACTCTGACTCTTCAATATTTAATTCTTTTTCGTCTCGGAAACCTCCGGGTTTTGCCTTTCTGCTTGGAACGGCTCGTTGCAGTAGGAGGGGTAGAAACCCTGCGAATCCTTTTCTGCTATCGCCAGAGCCAGCAATAATATTCCGGCAGGCCCAAGGTAGGAAAACGCGAAACTCTCGCAAACCGCTCCCACGCCCGCAGGTATGTTTCGCGGAAAAGGCGGCAAATCCCGGAAAAGAAGGTTTCCTGTTTCCCTGTAAGCGAAGCCCAGCCTAGTTCTGTACGCCACGCCGTTTCCGTTGGTCACGCCCCCGCGCAAATCTGTCCACAAATCGTTCACGTAACGCATCGCAACCATACAATCAGATAAAAAAATAGGGATAAAAATCAGAGCGTCCGCCTTTGCGCGTCCCTTGCCAGCAGGAGCGCGACGAAAATCAGCAGCAATGCGCCGTAGTATTTGGAAACCAGAGCTATGAACACCAGGAACCTGGACGTTGCATCGTCCAGAATGAGGAAGTTGATCCCGGTGATGTTCATGTTCAGCGCGTTATAGGAATGGTATATGGCTTCTGCCATGTTGGAAATCCCTATTATCGCTATTGCCGCGACCAATCCGAACCACGATATCGAGCGCTCTTTCCTCCTCTTTATGCCATAGACGTACTTGAGTATGAAGAAAGACGCCGCGATGTATGCGATGGTCAGGGAGAAGCTTGAGAATATCAGGAAGTTCCACAGGTACGTATTGCTCATAATTAGAATTCAAATCCCGTTAATAAATAATCGCTTTCACTCTTTGATATTGGTAATTTTGCGCTTGTTTGGTTCGGGCTGCGGATTGGCGGCGATGGCTTTCTTTGCTTCCTCGAAAGCCTGCTCCATTTTTTCAGGGTCAAGGTTATTTTTTAGGTATGCGGAAAAGACTTTTCCATATTTGCCAACGTCTTTTAATTTCAGCATCTTCGCATAATCGGCGATGTGCTTGCCTTTTATCCTGTCCATGGGCGGCGCTATCTTTTCGTCCCAAGGAACATTGATGCCGGCGTCAACAGCCCCTCTGACAGCGGCGTACAAGCCGGCGCCCTTGCTCGAGACATGCAACCCCAAATCGACAACCGCCTCTTCGTCGGGCGGCGACCTCATGCCGCAGAGAAACCCTGCGAGATAAGCGGCTGAAAGGTTTTTGAAGGAATATTTCCATCCGTATTTCTTCAGCTCAAAGCCTGACGCGTGCGCAATGACCTTGTCCCCGCTTGGCTCATAAGCCACGACATCGACTATGTAAGCCTTGTTTGTCCGCCTGATCACGAGCCTCGGCTTCCCCGATTTTATGAGTTTCAAGCGGGCGTCGTAATCTGTTTTTTGCTCGAGCCTTCTTCTCAATCTTGGAATGTGTTTCTTCATTTCCATTTCACCTTTCATAGTCGCTTCTAACGGTATTTATTTCTTCAATATCTTATGCTCTTCCAGGTAAAGCTCCAGGTGGCGCCTGCTTCTGAACATGCGCCCCTTCGCCATCGCGTAAAGCTTCTTGTGCACCATTGAATCCATCTTTCCGGACGTCTTGAGCTCTTTGAGATATTTTCTGATGGGCCTTATCGATGCCATCCATTCCTTCTTCGGATTTCTTCGCTTCCCCTTTATGCTTCCGCGCCCCGAGCGGCGGCCTTTGCGCTTTTTTATCAGCAGCGCCCTTGCCCTCGCCCGTGACTGTGTCGGTTTCAGGACTTTTTTTATCGCGCCCTCGACGATAAGCTTCCTGATGTCTTCCCTTGTTATCGCCTGTGCAACGTCTTTGGTCTTTGTTGGGTCTATCCATATTTTTGTCACTCCGCATTTCAGGATGTCCGCCGCGACCGCTCTTTTTGATTTCAATGACATTGCAAACACCTTAGTTCAATAGTTTGATTCCAGACGCCTTTGCGCTCTTTCTTATCTCGATCCTTTTCTTCTTTCCCACACTCGACGCGATTCTCACCGCGAAGCTCTTGTCCACGCCTTTCAATTCTCCCACATTGTTGACAAGCTTTTCCTTAAAGCCCGACGGGTGCAGGTAGCGGATGCTCTTGGGCGAGCGCCAGCCGATTCTTACCATTGAAGGTTTTCCAGCTTTTCCGATTTTCATCTTCGGCTTCAATCCCTTCGGCTTTCTCCACTTCTTTCCGAGGCGGCTCTGTCTGAACCATTCCTGCCTCAGGAATTTCGGAGTTTTCCTATTTTTCATTTTCATCCTTTCTTCCCCTTCGTTATGTATATCCCGTCCTGGAATACTCTTCTGTCATAGTTTTTTATCTTTGTCACGTTCTCTATGTTGGCGGCTGTTTTGCTGACTTCCTCCAAATCTATCCCCTTCACGGTTATTTCGTCGCCTTTTACCTCGATTTTCGCGCCTCCTATCAGGGCTGTAACGCGCGGCGAGCGCTCCCCGACGAAATTGTTTATCAGTATCTTGCTTCCCTCGACTTTGACCGTTATCGGGAAGTGCAAGTATATTATCTTGAGCCTGTATTCCCAACCCTTTGTCACTCCGGCAATCATGTTCCTGATATGCGATGTCATTGTCCCCACCATCACCTTGCTCGGTGTTCTGCTGGTCTTTCTCCTCATCGGAGCCGATAAATCCACGCTATTCTTCTCAATCTTAAACGCTATCGTTCTCGGGTCGAACTTTCTTGAGACTTTTCCGAGCGGTCCTTCTACAAAAATCACGTTGTCCTGTATTTTCACGCTGACATTTTCCGGTATTGCCACCTGCGTCATTCCCAATTCATCTCGGTTTGTAAATTATCGTTGTGACTCGACACACACCTTGGGTGTGTGTCAGCTGACATCTATGTACGTCATTAATAGACGAATGCCATGAGTTTCCCGCCAATGTCCTTTTCCTTCGCGGTGTTGTGGTCTATTATGCCCTGCGGCGTTGTCATTATGAGTATGCCAAACCCTCTCGCGGGCAAAAACCGTTTTTCCCATTTTTCGAAATCGTCCTTTGTTATGGAGTAGTGGGGCATTATCACGCCGCAGCCGTTGATTTTCTGGCGAAGCGTCACTTTGAATTTGTTCTCATTGCGCTCGAAATCTTCGAGATAGCCGTTTTTCTTCATCACGGACAAAACTCCTTTAATCAAATCTGACGCGAGAATTGTGCAATCCTTGTCACCGGCAAATTCCGCGTTCTTGATTTTTACCAATGCGTCTCCGAGCAAATTTTGCGACATTTCAAACACACCCTTCAGTATTTCCTGAACCCGACGCTCTTCGCGACCTCCCTGAAGCATTGGCGGCAGTACATCAAATCATACCGTCTTACTATCCCGCCGTAGCGGCCGCAGCGCCTGCATCTAAGCGCTCCTCTTCCGAATTTGTGTATTCTTTT
The DNA here is from genome assembly GCA_043806535.1 of Candidatus Aenigmatarchaeota archaeon. Classification (GTDB taxonomy): domain Archaea; phylum Aenigmatarchaeota; class Aenigmatarchaeia; order JACPZZ01; family JACPZZ01; genus JAZDGV01. Next base: position 4,746 of record JAZDGV010000103.1, on the reverse strand, counting down.
TTTGATTTTCATGCGCATCACTCTACAGGCACGCCAAGCGTCTGCTTTGCCCATTCTACAGCCTGCTCTTTTGTTATCACATGCTTCTTGCCTACCTTCGACTTCAATCTTCTTCGCGCGACACCGTAGCCAGGACGCTCGACTGTAACTGTCACTTCCAAACCCATTATGCCTATCGAAGGGTCGTATTTCACGCCGGGAATGTCTATGTATTCGGGGATTCCGAATGAAAAGTTCCCCTGTGCGTCAAACTGGGAGGCTTTGAGCTTTTCAACGGTTTCCAGCGTTCTTTTCAAAAATTTCATCGCATGCTCTCCTCGCATCACGACCTTCACCCCTATCGGCCTTCCGCGGGTGACGCCGAACGTGGACCTGCGCTTGCTGCGCGTTATCACGACTTTTCTCTCCGTTATCCTTTCTATGAGTTTCTTGGCGTTTTCCACTTTCTGGATATTGTCGCCCATTCCCACATTTACCGTGACTTTCTCCACTCTGATTTTCATCATAGGGTTTTCCATATTTCATCACTGCAGACTTATTGCCGGCTTGTCCTTTCCAAGCAGCATCACGAAATCTTTCCTGACCTGTATTTCTTCGTTATCGACGCTCATCGTGATTTTCCTGTCCTTGAAATTCTTGATTTTGCCTATTTTTCCGGCATTCTTGCCATGGGAAATCATTGCCGTACATCCTGCGTCAAGTCTTATGTGCTCCAGTATTTTTTGCGACGGGATTTCTATCACTATGCTTTCCCCGGTCTTGTATGCGCCATCGCCGGTGATTATGTTCCGGTTGTCGTGAAGATTCAATTGCGTCTTGCCGGAAACGCTTGTCTTTCCGATTATCTTGCATATTTTCTTTTCCGCATCGGCGTCTATGGGGTTTAGCGCCAGCCCTTTCTCGGACAGCACCGCCCTGTAACTTTTCTTCAGCTCCGGTATCGAAACCACGTCCATGAGTCCGACAGGAAACTTCAAATCCTTTCTGGCCTTTCCATCAACCATTATCTTTCCTTGCTTGATTATCTTCTTCGCTTCGGCGCCCGTTTCCACGACCTTGAGCATGTCCCTCAATACCGTTCCCAGCGGTATGCACTCTTTCATGGGATGCGGTCCGGGGCTTGGGCTGAATGCCCACGCCTTGGATTTCTTCGCTATCTTCCAAAATTCCGGAGCACACTCTCGCTTCAATTTCATCTTATGCACCTTTCATTTCTGTCGCTTTTCTTCGGAAAACCCTCTGCCTGTATTTGTCTTCCACCAGCTTTGTGATTCTCACGTTCGAGGGGCTTATCGGCACTTGCGCCTGCGTTCCTCCGACTTTTTTCACAGACGCGCCCTCGATGTACAGCCTTGATTTTGAGACATTGACCTTTGTGACAACGCCCTTTATTTTCCTGAACTTCCCCACAAGTATCTCGACCTCGTCGCCTTTCCTTGCCGGAATGCTTCTTTTTTTGTATTGCGCGCGAAGCTCCTTGCTAAGAGCCGCAGCCATGAGTTTCCTCTTGTAATGAGTCCCTGGCGCATGAAGCCTTTTTCTCTGCTTTCCCGGATTTTTTGTTTTCATCTCATTCAACCTCAGACTATCTGCGACGATATCTTTCCGATTGCCGAAAATCTTTCAACCGCCTCTTTCGCGACAGGACCCTTGATTTCCGTGCCGACAGGCTCATTCCTGTCGTTCACGAGCACGGCGGCGTTGTCCTCGAACTGCACCCTCAAGCCATTCGCTCGCCTGTATTCTTTTTTCTGCCGGATTATCACCGCAAACACCTTCTCGTGCCTTTTTTTCGGGTCGCCCTTCACGACCGAACAGACCAGCAAATCCCCGATGCCGCCTGCCGGGCGCTGCCTCATCGTGCCCTTGAAACCTTTCACTGCTATGACGTTGAGCGTCTTGGCGCCGGAATTGTCTGCGCAGTCTATTATCGAGGTTACGGGAATCGGCCTTGATACCGAAGCTGAGACAGGTTTCATTTTTCATCGCTCCATTTTTTCTATGACAACGAATGCCTTGGTAGTGCTGAGTTTTCGGCACTCACAGATTTTTACCACATCCCCCATCTTTGCATCAATGCATTCGGGGTTGTGAGCAACTATTCTTGTAGTCCTTCGCTCATATCTCTCGTATTTCTTGGAATACTGATTGTAGCTTATCTCGACCACTGCTGTGTTCTGCGCCCTGTCTGACACGACTTTTCCGGAGAATAATCTCCCCCTCACCGAGAGGCTCCCGTGCCACGGGCATCTCTTGTCTTTGCATGTGTCTTTTGGCGGGTTTGAGCTGAATCCTATGGTAGACCTTCCACTAAAAGAGTCTGCCTTCGTTTTTGTTCCTGTTTTTTTCATCCCCATTTCACCTTGTTTTGCAATTGTTCGTTGCGATTTGAAACAGACCTTTGGTCTGTTTCTACCGGCACTCACCATTTATCGAATTTTTTCTTTACCCTGTCCTCGGGCCGTGCGACCAGGATTTTCCCGTCGACCTTCACTGTCTGTTCGCCGAGCGCGAACGCGAAAACGCAGTTCTTCTTTATCACTGAACGCGTTTTTCCGGCAGCTTCGATTTCAATCGTGTTTCTTGTTTCATCCACGACCTTTCCGGACAGCCCGACTTGCGTCGGATCCGAGCTTTCCAATACTCTGGCATCAAGCCCGATCAGCTCGTGCCTTACCAGGTTTTCGGGTTTTATCGCCATCTCCATCACATGTTTACGCTAGAGGGTTTCAATCTGCTTTTCGTTGAAACCCATCTTTATGAACATGCCCTTGACCTTGCTCCTGTGCTCGCCTTGCAGCTCTATCCTGCCCTTCTTTGATGTTCCACCGCATGCGAGTTTGGATTTGAGCTTTTTTGTGAGTTCCTTGATTTCGCTCTCGCCCACGCCTTCCACAATCGTCATGGTTTTTCCAAACCTTCTTTTTTCTGCGTATATCTTGATTGTCTGCTCCTCACGCTTTATGCTGGTGCAGACACAGAGCTCCTTTGGCAACCCGCACTTTTCACACACTTGCATCTCTTACTTTTCACCCCCTTTGCCTGTTTTTTTCTCAGTCTGAACGGTTTTTTGCGTCTTTGTGCCGCCTGCCAGCGACCTGACTGTCAATATTCTCGCAATCGTCTTTCTTATTTCTCTTGTTCTTCCCGGATTCTGCACAGCCGCTCCTACAGCCGCAGAGCCCCTCGTCTTGCCGAGTTCGAGCCTGAGTTCAGCCAGCTTTTTGTCCGTTTCTTCCTTGGGCATCGCCCTGATTTCCTTGAGCCTTAGTATCGCCATTCTTAGTTCACCTTGTTTTGTAAATTATCGTGTGATTTGAAACAGACCATAGGTCTGTTTCAGCTGACATTTATTCATGTATGCGCTCATCACATGTTATAATTTGCCGTCCGAAGCGGGCTTCTGGTCCGCTTCCAGCTCCTTTGATTTTTTTTCTTTTGGAATCTTATCCTCGTTGGACATTGCTGTCATTATCCTCACCTGTATGCCCACCTTTCCCCCTCTCAGACTCGCTTCCGCAAATCCTTTCAAGACCAGGCGCTCCGACGTCTCTCCGGAATGCTGGACATATCCGGTCGAGAATTTCTCGAACCTCGACTTTTCCCCGCCAAGCTTCCCGGCAAGCCTCAGCGCAACTCCCACCGCGCCCGCGTCCATGACGCGCTTCAGCGTCAAATTAGCGATTCTCTTATGATTGAATCCCCTTTCAATGGAAGTAGCCATCTGCCTTGCGACTATCTGGGCGTCCATATCCGGGTTTGCGATTGTTTTCACGTCAATTTGCGGGTTGTCCAGATTGAATTTTGCCTGCAAATACGCCGTGACGTCTTTGATTTGCTTTCCGCTCTTGCCGATTATTATTCCCGGCTTGTTGGCATAAACCACTATTCTTGTTCCAAGCGGAGTTTTTTGCACCTCTATGTGCGAATAATCCGCGCGCGTGAACTGCTTCTTGAGATATTCGCTTATCTCGGTCAGCATTATCCCGTCCTTGATGAATTTTCTTTCAATCGACATTCCATAGCCTCTTAATTTTTTGTGAGCACAATCTGCACGTTCGTCATCTTTCCATGGCGGCCGGCGAATTTTCTCCTTGTTCTGGGGCGTCTGAAAGTGAAGCCCTTGTGCGCGGACGCGTGCACAATCATCCTTTCCGTGTCAAAATCTTTGAACTTGAACTTGGCGTTCGATTCTGCGCTCTTCAATATCGATAACATGGAGATGCTCGCGTTGGTGTAAAACTTTTTCCCGAGGCTTTCCTTTTTATCGACGAGGTTTTGGAGCAGCGCCTTCGACCTTTTCACGCTCTTCCTGCTTATGGCTTTGCACAAAGCGATCGCATACTTTGTTGATATGCGCAGCGATCTCCCGTACGCCCTCGCGACTTTTTTCTTATCCAGCTCTAGCGCATAGTTTGCCATTTTCAATCACTTCAACGGTATGTACTTTGACGACTTTGTCGCCCCTATTCCTGGCGCGGAGTGGCGAACAGGTTTCGTTGTTATCGAAAACTCTCCGAGCCTATGCCCCATCATCTCCTCTGTTACGTTCAGCGCCACAAATTCCTTTCCGTTGTGCACGCCTATCTTGCATCCGATCATCTCGGGCAATATGACCATCTCGCGGCTGTGCGTCTTGTGAAACTTTCCGGGGTTCGCTCTGATGTTCTTCAAGAGTATTTTCTCCTGAGCGCCCATTCTGGACAGGCTTCTGCGCATTCTTGAGCACAAGAGCTGTGCAAACTC
>JAZDGV010000102.1:0-2112 GCA_043806535.1 Candidatus Aenigmatarchaeota archaeon | reverse complement strand
GCTGGCGCGTCGTTGACGCCGTCGCCTGTCATCGCAACGACATGATTTTTGCGCTTGAGCGCTTTCACTATGCGCGTCTTGTGCTCCGGCGACACGCGCGCATAAACAACAACGTCATCGACTATCGCATCAAACGCTTCGTCGCTCAGTTTTTCAAGCTCGTCGCCCGTGAGAACTTTTGCGCCTGACGCCAGCATTCCCAATTCATTTGCAACCGCGACAGCAGTCGATTTGTGGTCGCCTGTTATCATCACGGCTTTGATTCCCGCCTGCCTGCATAGTTCTATGGAGTTCCTGACTTCAGCGCGCGGAGGGTCTATCATGCCTATCAGGCCGATGAAAACCAAGCCGCTCTCGACTTTTTCCTGCTCGAACTTTTCCTGCGAGCCCTCAAGCTTCCTGTATGCGACAGCGAGGACGCGCAGCGCTTGTTGGGCCATCTCCTCGTTCTTCTCGGTTATCAGTTTTTTCTGAGCTTCGGTAAGCTTGAACTCCTTCCCGTTCGCATAAAAGGAATCGCAGAGTTTCACTATGATGTCGAATGCGCCCTTGACAAAAACCAATTTTTCGTTCCCGTGGCCATGTATTGTGCTCATTCTCTTCCTGTTCGAGTCGAAGAAAAACTCGAATATACGAGGATGCTCAAACTCAAGCGTTTCTCTCTCAAGACCTGCCTTTGTCCCAGCCACCAAAAGCGCAGCCTCTGTCGGGTCGCCCACGACTTCCCATTTGTCGGCTTTTTTGTGCAATGACGTGTTGTTGCACAATACCGCGACTTTAAGCGCCATTTTCAAGTCGTCGCCCGGCGTTATGATTTTCCCGTCTTCCAAGAAGTCGCCTTTCAGGTCATAGCCGGCGCCTGTCACTTCTATCGTGCGGTTGTTCACAAAGATTTTTCGCACAGTCATCTGGTTTTCCGTCAACGTTCCTGTCTTATCGCTGCATATCACTGTTGTCGAGCCCAGCGTTTCGACAGACGAAAGTTTCCGCACAATCGCATTCTTCTTTGACATGCGATAAACGCCCAGCGCCAGCGTCGTGGTAACTATCGCTGGAAGACCTTCCGGAATCGCCGCGACTGCCAAAGAGACTGACGCTATGAACATGCCCAAAAATTCCTTTCCGCTCATCACCCCGAAAATGAAGACAAACGCGCATATCGACAGTATGAGAACGGAGAGCTTTTTGCCGAACTCCTCCAGCCTGATTTGGAGCTGCGTTTTCTTTTCCTCGGCTGTCTGTATTGTTTCCGCGATTTTTCCCATCTCCGTGCTCATGCCAGTTCCAGCGACTATCGCTTTTGCGCGGCCGTATGTGACATTGGTTCCCATAAAGACGAAGTCCTTGCGCTCGGAAGGCGTCAGCGTCTCATCATACTTTTTTTCCGTGCCCTTGGATACGGGGACGGATTCCCCTGTCAGCGAGGATTCATCCACTTGGAGGCTGACAGACTCGATTATTCTCGCATCAGCGGATATCTTGTCGCCGGCTTCCATGATTATCAAATCGCCGGGAACGATTTCCCTGGCGGCAATTATTCTCTCTTCGTTGTCACGCACAACCTTGGCCGACGGGCTTGCCATTTTTTTCAGCGCTTTAAGCGATTCTTCCGCGCGGTATTCCTGCACGAAACCGAGAATCGCGTTGAGAATTACTATGAATATGATCGCTATGGCGTCTATCGCCTCGCCCACGAAAAAGGATATGGCGGCTGCCGCGATCAGGACGTATATTATGAAGTTCTGGAACTGTTCGAAAAACTTCTGCAGGTTGGATTTCTGCTTTTTTTCGACAAGTTCGTTAAAACCGTGCTTGGAAAGAAGCTCCTTTGCTTCCGATTCGCTCAGCCCTTTATTTTCCGTCATCTTTATCTTAATGTTATTTAAATAAGGTTTCTTAAAAGGTTTATCAGCGAACAGTCTATGAAAAAGGCGATGTCATGGCGCAGCACAAAGTGAAAGTGTATACGACTCCCATATGCCCGTGGTGCCACAGGGCGATGGAATTCTTGAAGGAAAATAAAACCGAGTTCGAAGAAATCGATATCGCGGAAAACGAAGCCGCGGCGCAGGAAATGATTGACAAGTCAGGTCAGATGGGCGTGCCTGTCAT
>JAZDGV010000101.1:0-2200 GCA_043806535.1 Candidatus Aenigmatarchaeota archaeon | reverse complement strand
TTGACCTGCCCGCGCAAATATGTGGCTGGCAGCGGTTGCGTATTTCGCTGGTTCCATTCGTTTACCTCTTCCTCGATGCGGTCCATCGACCAGTTCATGTTCCTCAGGAAGTTGATGAGTATGAATAAAGAGCGCTTTCTCCCGTCGCTCATGCCGCCGAGTATTTTCATTATGCACGGCGGGAAAAACTCCTTGGTTATGACCGATTTTTCCGTGAAAACGGGCTTCGACCTCAAAGGCTCGGGTTTTGTTTCTTTTGCCGCCCAGTCAAGAGCTTCTATGACAAGCCCTGCCGCATCCGCATCCGATTTCTGCACATCAAACAGGAATTTTTCCTTGACCTTCACTTTGTCCGGCGCCGCATCCTCTTTCTTGAAGCCGTCTATGTCCGAGATTTTGAGCGGGACGCTTGCAAGAAATGACGATTCGTGCAATGAGTAGGGCAAACGGAACAGGTGGCGGCTGGAAAACAAGCCTGATTCCGGGAGCATTTTTATCTGCACTGATTTTGTTTGATTGCTTCCGAATAATCCGATTTCAAATCTTTCTTCCCTGAGAAGCTCGTTCAAAGGAACGTTAAGCTTGTTCGCCAATTCCTCGATATCGGGCTCTATCCTGAATATCTCTCTCTCGAGTTTGTGCCTGACAAAGCCATTGAGGTATTTTACGATCGTTTCGGGTATCTCGGGATATTGCAAACGGGTCGGCCTGTAATTGACAGTCTCTGGGAACGACTCGAACGGCACGGCGATGTGGAAAGATTTCCCGCCCGTATATTTCAGGAATATGCTTTTGACGCCGTGCTTTTTCAGCGCGTCTATGAATATCTTCGCGGCAATCTTCGCATGATCGAATACCTTGAAGTCCAAATCCAGCAACAAGTCAAATCCTGTTCTCAGCTTGTCTAAATCCTGTCGCTTCATGCCAGCCGCAAGTGACATGGGATTGCTCCAGCGCTCGACCGAACCGTGGAAAGAAACTGAGTTGCTTCGTACCATCTGCCCTATGTCGTTCTTGTATGCCAACATGTTCGGTCTGGAGCCGAACTTTCCGTCGCGCAAAATGCCTGACACTTCTCTGCTGGCGGAAACGCCTAGAAGCGCGTTTTGGACGTCGTCGCGCGAATAATACTCAAAGACCTGGCTGAAGTTCATAGAATTCAAAGCGATTCCTAGATTTAAAAACGAATTGGAAGCGATGTTCCTTTATTTTTATATTAATTACAATCAGTTTTAAACATGCGCGAAGCCATGCTATACGAAAAGCTCGAAAGCGGCGGAGTGAAATGCGGCCTTTGCAGCCACAGGTGTGCGATAGCCAAAAGCAAGATTGGCGCATGCGGCGTGCGCAAAAACATTGGCGGAAAATTGTTTTCGCTCGTGTATGGGAAACCCGTGTCAATGGCGATAGACCCGGTGGAGAAAAAGCCGTTGTTTCATTTTTTGCCGGCAACGAAATCCTTTTCCTTCGCCACGGTCGGTTGCAACTTAAAATGCGAATTCTGCCAGAACTGGGAAATCTCCCAGTTTTCGAAAGGAAAAGACATATCGGATGAAATATGGAATGATGTGGCGCCTGGGGATATTGTGCGCCAAGCGGTTGACAATAAATGCCAAAGCATTTCTTACACGTACACGGAGCCGACGATATTCTTTGAATACGCGCACGACGTTGCGAAAATCGCGAAGCGCGAAGTGTTGAAGAACATTTTTGTGACTAACGGCTATTACACGCAGGAAACGCTTGAAAAAATGAAAAATCTCATAGATGCCGCGAACATCGACTTGAAAAGCTTTGATGACGGCTTCTACCGGAAGGTCTGCGGCGCGAAGCTCCAACCTGTCCTGGAATCAATCAAGAATACGTTTGAAGCGGGGATATGGACGGAAATCACGACGCTGATAATTCCCGGCTATAACGACAAGCCGGACGAACTCAGAAAATTGGCTGCGTTCATCGCTTCAATCAGCAAAGATATCCCTTGGCACATAAGCCAGTACCATCCCGACTACAAGTTCGACGCCCCGCGCACACCCGTCGAAACGCTGCGCAGGGCGTTTGAAATTGGGAAGCGCGCAGGACTGAATTACGTCTATGTCGGGAATGTTTTCGGCGGCGAGCATGAAAACACGTTCTGCCCGAAATGCAACGCCAAGGTCATAGAGCGCGTCGGGTATGACGTCAAAAACAACCTGAAGAA
>JAZDGV010000100.1:0-31869 GCA_043806535.1 Candidatus Aenigmatarchaeota archaeon | reverse complement strand
AACTTCCAACGCACAGTCGACCAATGCGATTCGCGCATTCTCAACGCGCTTCGGCATCGCCGTATGAACAACCTCTTTGTCTATCACTATTCCTTTGATCAATTCGGTGTCTTCTATCGACCCGCCCTGCTTCTTCTCGAGTTTGATGTTATCTATGTCTATCTTGATTTTTCCGTTAACATTGTCCGCAACTTCTTTTATTGCTTGGACGATTATTTTTGAAAGCCTTTCCGGGGCTTATCCGACCGACTTCGAGCTCATCGAAGTCACCCCGATTTTTTCAAGAATCGCATCATCGTTTATCCCAATCGGTTTCGAGATTTTTTCAAGAACTTCCAGGGCTTTTTCCTTGGCAACGCCTATGCCCTTTGTTATGATGCTTGGATGCACGTTCTGGTCGAGAAGCTCCTCCGCTTTTTTCAGCAGTTCCGCAGCGATCACCACAACCGTGGTCGTTCCGTCGCCTACTTCCTCGTCCTGCGTCTTTGAAATTTCAACCATCATTTTTGCGGCTGGATGCTCTATTTCCATCGCGCCAAGTATGGTCGCCCCGTCGTTGCTTATGACAACGTCTCCCAGAGAATCGACCAGCATCTTGTCCATGCCTTTCGGGCCGAGTGTTGTGCGGACAGTTTCTCCGACAGCCCTGGCGGCTGCGATGTTGTTTCTCTGCGCATCCTTGCCAGTGGTTCTTAGGGACCCTTCGGGCAGTATTAATATCGGCTGCCCACCAAACTGTCCGACCATAGGTTGCGATTGTGCCATAAATCATCACTGAAATTGATTCATAATTTATGTCCTCGTGCGTACATAAATACATATCTAAGGGGGCAAAAACAATTAAAAACTTAAAAGACCCCATGTAATATTCAACAAAACGCGCAAAGCGAAGCGCCAGAAGGGTGTGGCAATGCCGGAACACAAAAAATCAATTTCAATGAAGCTCCCGAAATTCGACTTGTGGATGGCTTCCACGCTTTTTTTGCTGATTGTCCTGATTGTTTTCAATTTCAACGGAATGTCTTTGAATTCGAAGGATTTGGCAACCAAGGCGATAGATTACATCAACGGCAACATTGTCCAGGGCGGGGGCGTCAGTTTTGTTTCCGTCAAAGATTCAGGCGCTTTCTATGAAGTAACAACGCTTTATCAGGGGCAGGAAATTCCGATATATGTCACAAAAGACGGCGCTTACGTGTTTCTTTCACAACCCGCCAGTCTGAAGCCTCAGAGCACAACCACAACGTTGCCGCAGGCAATAACAAAAACAGACAAGCCCGCAGTTGATTTGTATGTATGGGCAAACTGCCCATATGGGAAGCAGGGAGAGGCGGTGATGAAACCCGCGTACGACTTATTGAAAAACAATGCCGATTTCAATCTAATTTTCATCGGACCCGTAACCGACAGCAAAGATGTGGCCGCCCAGAGCTGCTTTGACGGGCAAGGCAAAACCACCGATGATGCGGTGAAAACGTGTTGCAACAGCTATGTTATAAACGGGAAGACGATTTACTCTTGCGGTTTGCACGGCAAAACAGAGGCACTGGAAAGCGAGAGGCAAGCGTGCGTTCTGAAGGAATATGGCAAAGACGGCCTATGGGAATACATTGCAGAGTTTGCCAGTTCCAGTGATGTCGACAAATCGATAAATGCGGCTGGCGCGGATGTCAATAAGATTAACGTCTGCATGTCGGATTATGGCTGGTATGATACATTGCAGGGAAATTCAAATACGGCAGACCAGAACAATGTTCACGGCTCGGAATCAATTCTATTGAACGGTTTCAAATTGAATCCAGCCGGTTATCGATGGTCGCCGGAGAACTTGAAATCGCTGATTTGCCAAGGATTCAACACAGCGCCTTCGGAATGTTCCCAGACATTATCCGGCGGCAGTGGCGACACGCCCACTAGTGCATCCTGCGGTTGAGTTTAATTTATAAGTTTCAGCGTAGCTTTAATTCTTAGTGCAATGGGCTCGTAGCTCAGCCTGGTCCAAGCCAAATGTGTTCAAAGGAACTGTGGCTTCTGGATAGAGCGACGGTCTTATAAGGCCACTGAGCGTAAATGCCGTGGGTCACCGGTTCGAATCCGGTCGAGCCCATCTACCCCTTTTCTTTGGTAAAGAAAAGCGGTAAGTTATCGGAAAAGAAACACATAGACAAAAGACCCATTTATTAATTTTCCAGTGCAATTTATTGTTTATGACAAGAATGTGGAATCTGTATCACAGAAAGCATTCTTGTCATGCAGAAACAAACCAAATACAAGGTGTTTCATGATGCAAATCATCGCAGATCTTCACTTGCATTCGAAATACAGCAGAGCCACGTCGCCGCAGATGAACATACACGATTTGGAAAGGTTCGCCGCAATCAAAGGTCTGAATCTTTTGGGCACAGGCGACTTCACTCATCCGCTGCATTTCAACGAACTGAAAAAAGATTTGTCCGAAAAGGACCAAAGCGGGTTCTTTACGACAAAAAATTCGCAGGACGTTCTGTTCGCTCTTTCGGCCGAGATAGCGCTGATTTATTCCGACGGCGAGAAAGTAAGAAAAGTACACAACATCATTCTCGCTCCGAGTTTTGAGATTGTTGAACAAATCAACGACGAACTTGGGAAGCGCGGAAACCTTTCAGCGGACGGCCGTCCTATTTTCGGGAAGATTACGTGCGCCGCGTTCATGGAAATGATGACAAAAATATCCAAAGACGTCATGGTAATTCCTGCGCACGCCTGGACGCCGTGGTTCTCGGTGTTCGGGTCAAAGTCAGGATTTGACGGCCTGCAGGAATGTTTCGAGGACCAAACGAAAAATATATTCGCGATTGAAACAGGACTCTCATCCGATCCGGCGATGAACTGGCGGCTGTCGCAGTTGGACAACGTCGCGTTGATTTCAAATTCCGACGCCCACTCGCCATGGTCGTGGCGGCTCGGACGAGAAGCCAACGTTTTCGACTTGGAAAAAATCTCTTACGCGGAGATGGTTGACGCGATAAAAACAAAGGACAAAAGAAAATTTCTTTATACGATAGAGACAGACCCAAACTATGGGAAATATCATTATGACGGGCACCGTGATTGCAACGTATCATTAACGCCGGATGAATCAAAAAAATTGAATGAGATATGCCCGAAGTGCAGAAGGCCGCTCACGATAGGCGTTCTTAATCGAGTTGAGCAGCTGGCCGACAGAAGAGAAGGATTTGTCCCAAAGAACGCGATACCGTTCAAGACTTTGCTCCCGCTTTATGAAATAATATCGCACGTGCTGGGAATAAGCCAGCTTTATTCGCAAAAAGTCATGGCAGAGCACGACAAGATTGTTGCAAAATTCGGGCCAGAGTTAAATGTTCTTTTGAATGCGGGCGCCGAGGAACTGAAAACAGTGACAACGGAGAAAATTGCAGAAGCGATAATCAAGGTCAGGGAAAGCGGAGTGAAATACATTCCAGGTTATGACGGCGTTTACGGCATTCCGCTGTTCAACGGCGACAACGTTGAAATAAAAAAATCAAGGATAGCGCAGCGCGGCTTGGAAGACTTCCTGAAGAAAAATTAGTATCTTGTTTTCCCGGTCACGGTTATCTTTACTGTGGAATCGCTGAAATATCCGTATTGCGCCTTTATTCGGATTTCCTTATCAATCGACGCTATCGGCCTGTTGCTGGAAAACTCGCATTGTATCGTGAACGTGCCTTTATTCAATTCTGCCAAAAGACCTTTCGCATCGCTTACCAGCCTGTTGCATTCCGCGTCTCCGGAGCCAAGAAGCCCAATTCCAGGCGTCAAGAACAGCTTTACCCACATCTTGTTCCTGTCGCTGCTGGCGTCTATGTTGTCAGCGTAAACAGTTCCGCCCGCAAGGTTTTTCAGCGTGATGGACAGCATGAAACTCTCCATGGCATCCTCGATTTTTATCGGCTCCTTGACAGTGACATCGATTCCGATGGGTCCGTTGGAAGTCACGGTTGTATGGACAGGCGGCAATTGCCCTGCTTGTTTGAGACTGTCGTATTCATCTTTTGAAACTATCCTGATGAGCCTTGAAGTCTCTGTCGAGTATGAGTATGAAACCCTTGCAAGCGCATCATAAGTTTGCACCATGTTGGCAGGCAACTTTGGCGCCTGTACCCTCCACGTATATGTTCTTGGAACCGCTTCTTCTCCAACCGCCACGACTTTCAAATCCGATATCACCGCGTCTCTCTGCCCGTTGAGAAGCCCCCATTGGGTGTCGGTCGCAGCGCACGACGCCTGCGCACAGGCCAAATCGAGCGTGGTAAGTTGCGCCTTGACGCTTCTCGCTGTCGAGTCGCCTTGGTTCTTTATTTCCATGGTGAGAGCGATTTTCTGGTTGCCTTCGATATTTGTCTCATCTGATGTAAAACTGGTGATTGTCACAGAGCCTCCTGCGGAAGTAGTCGTTCCGCCGCCGAGTCCGCTGATGAGTCCAGTGCACCCGGACGCGGCTAGCACGAGAAGGATTCCAAACAAAGCAACCAAACTGTTTCTTGTTGGCATATAATCACAATTTGTCCGCTTAATTATATAACTTTGGTTTCTGCTTGTCAAACGGTTGCGACAGGTTTTACGACAACCGTGAGCGGGTTTGCGCTGTTGTCGAATTCATAGTCGTATTTCAGCGAAGCCGTCACGTGTTTTGTCAAAACAATGTCCCTGAAGCTTGGGGATGTAAGCGTGCAGTATATGGTATCGGCTTTCTTCTCACCCGTCTTTTCTGACATTATAATATCCCTTGTTATGTTGCACGTCTCAAACACGGACACAGGGTCTTTGGAAATCTCTGCTGGTATATTCAAATCCAAGTTTTCCTTTGGTATTGATCGGCTTGACACTTTTCCAACGCCTTCGTCCTTTATCGTGACAGCCACGTCATACGGGACGTTAGGCGTGATTGGTTGTCCTTTGACTTCGATGTATATTTTTACAGGACCGTCGCTCGTGGCGCTCGTTGGAGCAGGCGCTTTCTCGTTCTCCTGCGCCAGAACGACATCCGCAGAGCCCGACGAGACGTAAGAGTAATATGCCTTTATTTTGATCGGGCAGGTGAATTCGAGGTTAGCGATTTTGTCCGCGCTAGGCGTTTTGAGCCTCCATCCGATTTTCTTCGAGTCGCCCGGCTTCATTGTTCCGTAATCGCACGTATCGTTCCCGGACGCGGTGTCGCACGTTTTTCTCTCTATCGAGAAAAGGCTGGAACAGTAATCTTCGAGTTTTACTTTGACATTGTCTGCGCTCTGTTTTCCGCTGTTGGTGACATACCCCGTTATCGTCACTATCCTGCCAGCGCCAGCTTCGCTCGGAGCGATTTCCAGGCTTTCAAGAATTATGACGTCGTTTGCGAGCGGATTATTGTCGCTTCCATCGCTTTGCGTGCATCCGGACGCCGTCAAAACAAGCATTATGGCAAGAACAGCCTTGACGTCATTCATAATTATATTTTGGATCCAATAGTTAAAAAGTGATTTAATGGGTTTACTTGAAGAATATTTCATCAATCCGGTCGTATACGAGACTGGAAAATACAACATTGTTAACACGCTGGCATACGGGCTCATTCTGGTCGCGTCCGCGTATCTTGTTTTCGAAGTCTTGAAGAGGCTCAAAATCAAGATTGATCGCAATTTCGCATGCGCCCTGCTTCCGTTCATAGCCTTAGGCGCAGGCTTGCGAGTCCTGCGCGATGCGGAAGTGTTGAAAAGCGACATTTTCATCACGCCCGGCTCATATTTTGTGACTTTCACGATAGCGTTCTCGGCTTTGTTGCTGTCAATCGCCGCACAGCGAAGATTCAAAATAAAATACTGGAAAATCATGCTGGCGACAGGTGTTTTGTTGTGCGCCCCGGTCTATCTTCTGCTGATATCAATGACAACCAACGCCACGGCGCTGGCGGAAATAATTTTAATATCAATCGCATGGTATGTTGCGCTAACGACTGTTTCAAAAACCGCACCACAGTTGCTGACCAAACAAAACATTATGATAATTTCTGTGCACATGCTGGACGCGTCCTCAACGTTTGTCGGCAAGTACCTCGGTTTTGTTGAAGAGCATGTTGTCGCAGGGGCGCTGATACCACTGTTCGGGCCTTGGATAATGTTCCCACTCAAACTTGCAATCGTGGTTCCTGTGCTGTATTTTTTTGACAGGGACATCAAGGACAGAAATTACAGGAACTGGTGGAAAATATTGGTTCTGATACTCGGTCTTGCGCCAGGGATAAGAAACACGATGGGAATAGCGGCGATGGTGTAGCCAAAACAATCATGTTGTCGTAGTTGTTGTGACGGTTGTCGTGGTCGTGCTGCTTGTCGTTGTGCCGCACTTTTCCTGTATGGACGCCGTATCTATCAGCACCTCGCCGGATTTCGACACTTGGTAATAATACTTGGCTGATATAGTCGCAACATACCTCTTTGTCTGCTCTTCGACTTTCGGTATTTGGACAGGGCACTGTATTATCATGTCGCTGTCCTTGTACCATCTGTCGTCGCCGGCAATAATCGGCAGCGTCACTTCTTTGCCGTCGAGCAGCGTGCAAACAATCGCGCCTGAGTCCTGGTTGGGAAGATTGATCGTAGCCGAATCCAGCTTGAACCTTCCCTTTTGGTTGTTTGTAAACCTTATTGAAACCATCATGCTAGTATTTGATTTTATCGGTTGCAAGCCGCTGCTCCCAAAAGTTATTGAAGCGTATACGGGTCCTCCAGTGGACGTCATTTGCACCGCCTGCCTGAACTCGCCAACGCGCAGTTTGGATTCATATTCGTTTTTGTTCATGACATCGACTGCCAGGGATGCGTCAATGGAATATGCGTATTCCAATGACACATTGAACGGATAGGTTCTCTGGTTTTTGTTGCACGGGGCTTTGAACGTCGCTACAATCTGTCTGGAATCCCTAGGAATGACTTTCTCGCCAGGGTCGTTGAACACCCCAACACCATCGAAGATGGTTATTTGGTTCGAGCAATCCTGACATTCTATCTTCGTGATTTTCTGCACGCAATCGCCTCCTTTGCAGTCCTTGCTCGCATTGCCGTAAACAAGTATGCCCCTTAGAAGTCCGTCTCGCTCGCCCTTGTTCTGCAAGGGAATCACAATCATTGTATCGCGATCGGCGATGGCGATTTGCGTTTCTATTGCACCGATTTCTATCCCAAGAGTTTTTACAATCATCGGCAAGGTTGTCGCAGACGTGCATTCCGGCGATGTTGCATCCCTGAAGCACGCGTTGCTTCTCGCTATCATATCTCCGATTCCTTCAAAGAACGTCCCAACCACGGAAAACCCTTCTATCGCGATGTTGTAATAATTCTTGATTTGCGGAGACAACGGGCTTACCAGCGCTAACCACGGCAACACAATAAAGAAAAACGCAAGGGAAACGGTCCAAGTTATAAACGCCCCAAAGCTCGTCGGCGGCCTGGACACGAGATAAAGGAAAGTGCACGTGAACAAAGCGATTAACGCCCATCCTGTGATGCTCATCGGCGGTACGCCGAAAAAAATGAAGTCAAGCACGGAAATGGCAACGAGAAGCAGGAAAATTATCAAGGTGTATACGATTGTCTTCACGGAACCTGTATCGTCTCCTCCCTGATATTTTCCCTTGAAACTTTCCGCCCTTGCTTTCGCATATTCCTTGAATCTCTCGCGCCATGACATAGCAAAATCATCCAAAAGCCGCTAAGCTCTCTCAAACCACAAATCAGCGCTTGAAACGTCAATCGCCCCGTCCGTGGACAAAGTCACAATATTGTTTCCTGGGCGGAGGTACGTGTAATCGAAAGTAGCGTTTATCGCTTCCCTCTCCTTCAGGTTTGTGATGAAAACAGATTTTTCGCTGTTCGCCTTGAATTTTATTTCAAGCGCGGAAGGTTTCACGATTCTGTTGATGGTTATCTGAACAACGCCCCTCATATCGGTTCGGTTGAATTCGCCATACTGCGACTCGCTGAGCACGAACGATTTCGAGACGCCAAGAGTCTTGTTTTTCCAGAGAATCACGTTCAAGTAAAGGTTTTGGAGGTTGAAGTAGCCGTTCTCGGATTTGAATGTCAGCACGTTTGTCCCGGGCCTTATGTCTCTCACGCCGAGTTCAAGCTGGGTCGCAGTTGGAAACTTGTTATAGATTTCCTTTCCATTGATGCTGGCAATGAGCTTTGAATTCTCGCTTGACGCCTTGGCGACTTGGAAATTCATAACCCCCGTGTTCCAGATGTCAATCTCCTCGGAAAAAACATTGAAGAAAAGTGCCTGCTTGGATTCTATCACCGCGTTGAAGCTGAAATCCCTCAGCACATATACGGTCGATGCCCAGAATTTTGCGCCGGGTCCTGTCGCATAGACAATCAGGATGTTCTCCGTCTTCATCGAGTTCTTAGGTATCGATATTTCATAGCGTCCGGTTGGCACGTTTTTATTGAACAGCTCCTTCCCGTTGAAAACGATTACAAGCTCACCGTACTGGTTTGTGTTGGAAACGTCGAAGATTATCTTTCCGCCCACTGCATCGGACAGCGTCTCCTGCGGAATTTCGATGCTTATTTCCTGCCTCGCGTCCGAGAACATCCCCTTGGAGATTTCAAGTTCTATCGCATTTTTGAGGCTCTTCAATGATTGCTGCCCCACAACCATGTCATCAAAATAGACACTCCTCGCAATGTCGCTGGAAGTGAAACCGAGATAGACCTGGCCGAAACTCACGACATCTGATCGCGCGACACCCGTTTTGGACCCCCAGTCGCCTAATCTCACCTCTGTCACCAGGAAGAGAACCCCTAGGAACAGCACAGCTGCGACCAGAACAATGAGGAAATCCGCAACACCTTTCATATGCCCACAATTATACTTTGTTGGCTTAATTAAAAATTAATATCCAAGTGGTTGTTGCCCTCAGTCCGCCCATTACAGGTTTTCTTCATCGGGCATTGGACTGGTCGGGATTCGAACCCGAAGCCTCCACAAGCGTGGTTTTTCGATCAACCCTTTTTTTAAAAGGGTTGTTGCCAATGTGGCGATCTACCGTTGATCTACCAGCCCTCTACGAGGGAAACCTTTGGTTTCCCTTAGTAGCTAACCCTTCCTACGTTTTCTTTTGGGATAGCTTACCACTTTTCTTTTTTAAAGAAAAGGGGAGCATGGGCCCGGCCAGATTCGAACTGGCGACCTTCACGGTGTAAGCGTGACGTCCTAACCGCTAGACGACAGGCCCATTGCGAGGAAAGCGCAAACCGAAGCACATCTTCGATGTGCTTCAATCGGCACCTCCTTAGCAACTAACCTTTCCTTTCGTTTGTTTCTTTTCCGATACCTTACCTCTTTTCTTTACCAAAGAAAAGGGTAGCTTGGGCCCACCCGGAATCGAACCGGAATCTCCACCGTTCCCATACTATTTTCTTTCGATTAACCTTTCTTTCAAAAGAAAGGCTTATTGTGAGGGTGGCGTCCTAGCCACTAGACCATGGGCCCCTCTTAGCCATAATATTGTGTTTTGGCATCAGTCATTAATAACCATAATTTCATAAACTCATCTTATGCCGAAATTCGGTAACATAACGAACCCGTCAGCCGACATCGTGAAGGAAATACGGACTGTCGCAAAGATGGGGTTCGACTACGCCGAAATAGCGATCGAAGAGCCTATGGGAACGCCCGAACTTCTCAGAAAGAACAAATCGGCCATACTGAAATCGCTCAAAAAATACAACATGTTCTCACTTGGTCATGCGCCGTGGTGGGCAGAGCTGGGGAGTTTGAACCAGCTGGTAAGAAGGAGGTGGATAAACCAGATTAAAGCGGTAATAGACATCGCAAGCGAGATTGGCGCGAAAAAACTCACAGTTCACCTTGAAATCAGGGGCGTGGCTGCAAACAACAAGAAATCCAGGGACCAGGCACTGCACAATTATATAGACAGCATAAAAACGCTCCAAGCCCACTCAAAGGGTGTGCTTCTGGTTCTTGAAAACACGCCAAACAATTCTTTGGAAGAGTTCAAATATGTCGTGAAGAACACAGAAGTTGCTGTCAACTTTGACGTCGGGCACGCTTTCATACAAGGTGGTATGGGAGAAGTTAAGAGGTATATCAAGACTTTCGGCAAGAAGATTCGTCACTTGCACTTCCACGACAACGGGGGAATGAGGGACGAGCATCTCGGAATCGGGTTTGGAAAGATAGATTTCAAAGCCGTTGCCAAAGAAATTAAAGAAATCGGGTACGATGACACGATAACCTTCGAAATCTTCTTCCCCGGACGGGCTTTCGCAAAGACGTCAAAGGAGATTCTGAAGAAGATGTGGTAAGCGCCGGGAATGGGATTTGAACCCATAAGTGGCAGAGCCACACCAGTTCTCTCGCAGGTTTTCTTTCCATTAAGGCTTTCTTTTTCAAAAGAAAGGCTTATTCGAGACTGGCGCACTACCTGGTTATGCGATCCCGGCGTTCATACGTGTGAACTCGTCAGCTGACGCATACCATGGGTATGCGTCTGTTGGCACGCAGCTGAAACAGACCGATAGTCTGTTTCTAGTTGCAACTATGCAATGTCTACGCTGATTTTAAATTATTTGTTCAAAGATATAGTGATGCTATGAGGCTTAAAATCCTTCTGCCCGGGCGCGCCAAAACCGCGACAGTCAGCGCAGCGACAGTCGCAGAGTTGCTCCAGAAGATTGGCATGAACCCGGAGACGGTCATCGTATCCGTCAACGGAAACATAGTTCCGGAGCAGACAAAGCTGAAAAAATCCGACAAAGTCGATGTTCTCAGGGTCGTTTCCGGGGGATGAAAATGAAGTGCTCGTGCGGCAAAGAAGCCGTCTATTACCGCAGAAACGAGGGAAATTTCTACTGCAAGGCGTGTTTTTGCGACCAGTTCGAGAAAAAAGTCAAGAAACACATTCGACAGGGCAACCTCGTTGCTCCCGGCGACGCCATAGCGGTTGCGCTGAGCGGCGGCAAGGACTCTTCCACGGCGCTCTATTTGATGGCAAAAACATTCTCCAAGAGGAAGGATGTCAGGATATTTGCGCTAACCATAGACGAAGGAATCAAAGGCTATAGGAACAGAAGCTTGGAAAATGCCAAAGCGCTGGCAAAGTCGCTTGGCGTGGAGCATCACGTCGTAAGCTTCAAGCGCGTCTTCGGGATGAGTTTGGACGGAATAATCAGGAAACTCGGGCGAACGCCTCTCAAGAGCGGGCTTGGCGGCGCCTGCACATGGTGCGGAGTGTTCAGGAGGTATGCGCTAAACAAATCTGCGAGAGAGCTTGGCGCAACAAAAGTGTGCACAGGCCACAACCTCGACGATGAGGCTCAGACTTTCCTGATAAACTGCCTCAAGGGCGACACAAACAAGCTTTTCAGGTCAAATTCGCAGATTCCAAGCCGGAAACAACAGAAAACCGGTTTTGTTCAGAGAATAAAGCCGCTCAGGCTGATTCCGGAGAAAGAAATAGCGCTTTACGCGATGCTCGGCGGCATAAACAACTACTGGGGAGAGTGCCCGTATGCGTCGGGGATGCGTTTTGAGGTCAGAGACTTTCTCAACACCCTCGAAACGAACCACCCGGGGATAAAATTCGGCTTGGTGGAGGCATTTGATTCGATTTTGAGTCACGCAGCCGCCGGAAAAAACGTTGAAGAGAGTGAAATTCTGGCCTGCGAGAGCTGCGGCGAGCCGAGTTCGTCGAAAAAATGCAAAGCGTGCACGCTCGTCGACTTCATCAGGAAATAAAAAATATTTCTCGGAAAGAATTTTTTTGAAATCTTTTTGCAAAAAATTCGGCAAGGGATAAATATTTAAAAGAATAACGCACAAAATAATATTATCAGTGAAAAATAAATGCAACAAAAAATTTCTTTTGGTAGAAGCCTGGAATCAGAGCAGAAGCCGGAAAAATTGGCAGGTTATGGCCCGCATCTCACTATTGACGGGTACCAATGCGACAAGGAAAAGCTCTCTGACATGATGCGCGTGTTCAAAGTTCTCGACGAGCTCCCCGGAATAATAGGGATGACAAAGATAATCACGCCTTATGTGATTCCATACATCGGATTGAAGCCAGAGGACTGGGGAATCTCAGGTTTTGTGATGATTGCAGAATCTCATATATCCGTCCACACCTATCCAGAGAAGGGGTTTGTCGCCATAGACGTATTTTCCTGCAAGCAGTTCAATGTGAGCGATGCCGTAGACTACTTGTCCAAGGCGTTCGGCATAAAGGAAGCCGAGCAGCATGTCGTCCAGCGAGCAATGAAGTTCCAAAAGACCTAAAAACGCCCATAGGGCGCACGATTTCTGCGGTTGCCAAGCGCTTCCCGAATTTTTATATCCGCCCGAGGATTATGTCTTTGTGATGCCATGATTTCCCTGTACTCGGAAATAAGCAAACTTGTCGGCTTGGAGGGATTGGAAGAGACCATAGAGATTCCGAAACCGGGCTTTGGGGACTTGGCGTCCACGATATGCTTTGACCTTGCGAAGCGCCAGAAACAAAGCCCGCAGAAGATGGCGGAAGAGATTGCCGCAGGAACAAAAATACCGGAAAACTCGATTATAGAGCGCGTCGAAGCAAAGTCGGGTTATTTGAACTTCTTTCTCAACCCGCAAAAATTCGCCAAAGCGGTCTTGGACGAGATGGAAAAGCAAAAGCAAGAATATGGCAAATACCGGACAAAGAAGAAAAAAATCCTCGTGGAGCACACCAGCATAAACCCGAACAAGGCGATACACATAGGGCACGCGAGAAACTCATGCCTCGGAGACTCAATCGCAAGGATTCTCAAGTTTGTCGGCCATGGCGTCCAGGTTTTGAACTATATAGACGACAGCGGGACGCAGGTGGCGGATATAATCGTCGGCTTCAAGTCCTTGGGTTATCCGATAAAAACGGAGAAAAAGTTCGACCAGTACTGCGGCGACGACGTCTACGTTTCTGTCAACAGGGTGTACGAAAAAAATCCGGAGCTGAAAGGCAAGAGGCTTGAGGTGATAAAATCCATAGAGAAGGGCGGCAACGAATTGTCGGAATTCAGCGAAAAAATCGTTGACAAAGTCTTATCCGCCCAGCTTGAGACGCTCTGGCGTCTGGGAATATTCTTTGACGTGCTGACAACCGAGACTTGCATACTAAGGTCGAAACTCTGGGAAAAGTCATTTGAGAAGCTGAAAAAAAAGAACCTTGTTTATCTTGGCGCCGGGAAGAATGCCGGTTGTTGGATGCTGAAGCTCTCCGATCTGGACGAGTTCAAGGGAATGGAAAACCCCGATAAGGCTCTTGTGAGGTCGGACGGGACCGTTTTGTATGCGGGAAAGGACATAGCATACGCGATGTGGAAGCACGGCTTGATGAAAGATTTTTACTATGAAAAGTTTGTCACGCAACCGAACAAGAAGATTCTCTGGAGAACTTCCAATAAAAAGAAAGCAAAGCCGTCCCAGCCCTTCGGAAACGCGGACATGTCGATAAACGTTGTCGACGTCAGGCAGTCTTATGAGCAGGACGTTGTTGCGACCGCGTTGAAGATGATTTCCGGGGAGAAAAATTACACGCACTACGATTACGAGGTTGTTTCGCTCAGCAAGAAGACCGCGGAATCGCTTGGAGTCCCTATAGATTCCGAAATAATACACATGTCCGGCCGCAAAGGGCTCTTTGTCAACGTAGATACGGTCATTGAGAAGATTTCGGAGAAAGCTTACGACGAGACAAAGAAAAGAAACCCAACAGAGAACGACGCTTGGCTGAGAAAGACATCCGGATCAATAGCGGCATCGACGCTCCGTTACGAACTCACAAAAATAGACAGGGACAAGATCATAGTCTTTGACATAGACGATTCCCTCAGGCTCGATGGCAATACGGCTTCATATTTGCAGTACGCATATGCGCGGGCGAGGAGAATACTCGAAAAATCAAAAGGTCCGCCCGGCAAAGCGGATTTTGAAAACGTCACGGACGTTGAGAAGCAGCTTTTGAAAAGTTTGTTCTATTTCCCGATAGTTGTCAAGAAATCCGCGGAAACCTTGTCGCCGCAGGAGATGTGCAAGTACGCCTATCAAATCTGCGCGAATTTCAACAAATTCTACCAGTTCTGCCCGGTTCTCAACGCGGAAAAAAACGCGCGCGCGTTCAGGCTTCGACTGGTCGCCCGCTTCGCGGACGTGCTAAAGAATGCGCTTGAACTCATTGGCGTGCAGCCGATAGAGAGAATGTGACAGGATTATTTCTCTGCCCCGCCAAGCACTTTGGCAATCAGCGCTGTGACAACCACCGCAATCAGAGTGACAATCACGGCAGACCACATCAAATAAGGCCAATTCCCGGCTTGGTACGGTATAAAAGAAGTTATCATCGCCCTTATCGCGTCGTTCCAGAAGAATGCCGCTGTCAGCGCGAATGCGGTTGAAACGAACGTCGCCAGCTGTTTTTTTACTTCGCTGACAGGGGTTTTCATATCGATGCGTTCAACCGGAATGCGCTTTATCCTGCTGCCGATTTTTTCATGAATCCGATGCCCGAAAAAGAGCGCCTTCGCCTTCTCCTTTATCGAATTGTTGTAGATGTATTTTGCCATTTTGACCGCCAAAAACAAAAATTCACGAGAATTTAATCATTCGTTGCGCAGGCATTTAAACCTCGCAGAAATTACCATCTGACATAGTCCTCTTGCTTCTTTGTTGTGATTTTTTTGAAGAATTCAAGCACCTTTCCGATCAGTTTGGATATTTCGTCCTTGATTTTTGCGAATGCGTCTGCGTTCTGCACAGCATGGACATAACCGGCGCTGGGCGAATAGCCGGGGGGCGGCATGAGCATGTACGCCAACGCCCCAACGCCTCCAACAAGCACGATTATCGCTCCAACAATCAAAACCAGGTCGAAGGAAAATTTCTCGCCTGCCTTTTCCGTCTGTGCGATAAGCGATTGCGCCAAGTCCGCGAGCCTCTTCGCCTCTGTGATTTTTTCGTTAGCCTTTATGTAATTGCCGCTCGCAAGCGCCGAGACGGCTTCCCTATATTCAAGGAAGGCGGTGTTAGCCATGCTTTCGGCTGTGATTATGTTCGAATTGTTCTGGAACAGCAGCTTCGACGAATTCAACCTTTCGGACACCGAATTTAGGACGCTCAAATAGTCCGCAATAAACCTGGATATTTGCTCCTTGGTCGCATCTGTCGGGAAAACCAATACAAGCGCGCTTCTCGTGTCGAAATAGGAATCGTTCTGAACGCCTATTATTGCATAATACTTCCCTATCGTGGCATTCAGAGGAGCGGTAATCTCGACAATGAAAGTGCTTGTCACATCCTGCGCGACTGTAATCTGGCTCGGCGTTGTTTTAATCCAGCTTTCCGTTATATTTGTTATTTTCAGTCTCAAAACGACTGGCAATGAGCCGTTGTTTTTTACATTGACTTCCGTTGTGTTTTTTGAGCCCTGCAGAACTGAGACATAGCTGCTGTAATAGGTTATCTGAGCCGAGGTCATGAAAAATCTGAAGCTTTTCGTCGCAGAGTAGGAGGAAAAGCCTGTCTTGGACGCTCTCGCGACGACTCTGTATTCCCCGGTCGTAGCCGATGTCAAGTTGTGCGTGACAACGCATTTTCCGTCCGAACCTGTCAAGCATGCGCTTGACACGAGGTTGTTGTCCGACGAGTCGGTGATATTGTAGCTTATCGTGGCGCCGCTTACAGCGGCTCCTGTCGAAGTGATGTTGAACGTTATCACGGCCGCCTCAAATCTAAGGTAGCTGGCTTTGTTCGTGAATATTTCCAGTTTCATTGCGCTCTCGCCCGACCCGCCCGTTCCTGATGACGAGCCTGATGGAGGAGCAGGGTATCCTCCAACATACCCGAAATCAATGGTGTCGTTCAGCAGCCAAGCGCCGCGAGGCGAATTTCCAACAACCGCGAATGTGCAAGTCCCATTCCCGACTATGCTCAGTTTCCATATGGTGCTGTTGGAATAGCTTGAGTATGAGCTGATGTTTCCTATGTAAAACCCTTCCATGTATCCAGTCTTTATGGAGCACGAGCCGGACGCGGCACCTGAAACGTTGACATCAGTTGCAGGCTCCGCGCCTTGGTTGAAAACAGTCATATTGACGTCATAATCCCCTGTCGCATAGAATGTCGGCGCGTCGCTGGTCCCGTTTGTCAGGTCTATGGTCATCAGGCTCTTGTTGACATACAAGTAGCTGAATTTGTCTGCCCCGTAATTCGCAAATCCGCCCGGCGCATCCCTTGCGCTGGCGTAGACTGTGAAATTCCCCCCGAACGCGCTTGAGGGGACAGACACATTGAGCACGTAGTACTTGTAAACTCCTGCGTTGGTATGGACAGCTGTAACATTCATATCAGTGACGTTGTAGGTGTAATTGGAGCCTTCATACACGAATGTGTTCTGCATCCATACGCTGAAGTTCGACGGGTTCAAGTTTGGCACAAAGCTCCCGTTCTGGAAAGTGATGTTTACGGTGACATTGATGTAAGAGTTGTTCGTCGTGCTTTGCAGCCTTATCCAATTGCTGCCAGTGTAGTTCGAGACGTTGTAAACAAAGAAGTTCAGCTTGTTTGTGAGGTTGAATGTCATGTTTATTCTAAACGCGTTGTAAGGATGCGCGTTTGTCGAGTTGAGCAGAATCCATCCAAGGTAAACGCTTTCATCCGAGTTGAAAGACAGCGTTGTCAGGTTGAATCGCACATTAAGCATTGAGGACGAGCCTGCAGGCACGGGATTCTGGAAGGAGTAGTTGAACCATATCGAATGGTCGGAGAAGTTCAACGACGTCGTGTTGTAATCGCCGAGATACAAATCATAGCTGCCTGTGTTGTTTATCAAGAAACCGAAATTGACTGTCTTGTTGGCGCCGAGATTGTCCGTGACAGCGAAATTGAGTATGTCGAGCGTGTTGTTGACGACGAGCATCGGTCCTGTGACATTTATGCCGAATGGAATTTCCGTCTTCGCCTCAGAATAACCATAAGAGATAGAGCCGTTGTAAAGCCCGTCGATGAGCCACGCGGGAGGCGTCATATTAAGGCTTACAGTCGATGAATTCTGCGTCTCGTTTATGACATAGTATCCCAGATAATTCCCGAAGCTGCTGTTTATCCAGCTTGCATCGATGAACGATTTTATCGTGACGTTGTATTCAACGCCGTGCGTTCCAACAACAGACACAATCCATGTCTTGTTGAACTCGTCGAACTGCTTTTCAACCACCACATGGGATTTCGCAACGCCGGGAACGTTGCTCAGGTTTCTTTTGGCATAGCCTGAGATCGGCTGGAACGAGGAGTTGTATATGGTCATGTTGAAATCGGCTGTCGCGTTTCTCCATTCCACCACAGCCTCGAGCTTCTGGTAATTTTTGGAAACGAGAACCGTGAAATTGGAAGCGTTTACCAAGTTCGTATATCTCTTGTTGAGATACATCTGCCAGGACTCTCTCACCATTTCCAAGTTTATCGGTTTTGTGTTGTTCAAATCGTAGGTGGTCGTATTTGAATGTCCTGTCGCAGATGTCGTGTTGACAGAGCCAAAATCCAGGAATCTTCTGCTTGTGTTCAATGTTCCGAGCCGGATGAAGCCGTTGAAATCCCTAATTGAGGCGTTGTAGACCCTGAGTTCATAATACTGGTTGTATCCGCGCGTAAGGAAAGAAATCGACCTGTTCTGGTATTGAGTGGTGTTTGAAACGTTCATATCAACGATGCCGGACTGGTCGAAAAGGAAAAGGTACAACGGCGTTGTGCTGATTTGTATGTTTATCGAGTCGCCGGAGCTCGCGTTGAAGAAATATCTTTCATACGGGTCGGGCGATGAAAGTCTGCCAAAGAAGCTCTCATAGTCCATCGTTGTTTCGTTCAGTGTCAGCGAGATGTCAAGCGTGACATTCACACTGGCGTATTCGCTTGCGGTTGATGCATTGGCGATTATAAACGTTCCCACGTATCTTCCGGCTCTCAGGCCGGTATAGTTGAAAATCAGCGACACGTTCTGCGTTCCCATGCCGGGCACGGAAACCTGCTCGGACCAACCGGTCACATTTCTCACAGAGAAATTGGCTGTTATCGAGAACGAATTGTTTATCAGCTTGGTCGAGTTTGTTATGTTCACGACAATGTCGTATGTCGCATTGTTCCCTATCGATATGTTTATCGCATACAGACCCATGCCGTCTGCGTTGGTCCAATTGACATAGAGAGCGTTGGTTACGTTAAACTCCTTTGTTGCGCTCCATCCCAAGCTCGTCGCAGAGACAGCCATCGCAATGAGCGCTAGAAATACCGCAGCCAAAGTCCTTTTCATCGATTCCACATATAATCGTTTATTTTCCGTATATATTTTCTTTCCGAACTTGGTTAGAAGGCGGGCCCGGTGGGAATTTCATACCCTATCGTAGTTTCTTTCCGATACCTTACCGCTTTCGTTACAGCTCGAAACACAGTGTCAGACTGAAGCAGACATTTGTCTGCTTCTGTTTTCGCCTGTGTTTCAGTTTGCGCCGAAAGGGGTAGTTTGAACCCACAATCGTCGGCTTAGGAAGCCGCCGCATTATCCAGGTTATGCTACGGGCCCATTCGCAGGCAAAGGAGGCGCTTGCCTTCTCCTGTCTGCGCCTAAAGATTACTCACGAGAAAGAGATTAATATTTCACGGGCAGGCTATCTCAACCGTTCCAAGCGAGGCGTCTGCGGAATTTGTGCAATAAGTCTTACCGTTGGAAAGATAGAAGTACCTTATCCCGGCGTCCGTGTTAGCGGCCCTCCTTATGCAGCAAACGTCATTTGCCGCGTTCTTGAACGCATCGCTCCACTTGTCTGCATCGCGTCCGAGTTCCGTGACGTTTTTTTCGTAGATTATGTTTTCCGCGGTCAGTCTTATGGTATCAGCGTTAGCTGTCAGCAGGTTAGACTTGCAGCCGGTGAACAGCGAAGAAGTCGAATTGAGAGTTTCAGCGCATGCTTCAAAATCCGCGCTTGCGCTTTCCAAACTCTTTGACAAATCGGCGCAGGCCGTGGCGTTTGAAAGTTCTTTTTGCAGATTTATCAGCGATGTCGTGTAGCCTGTTATGGAGCCTCCTACAAAAAACATCAAAATAACCAGTAGCGCCACAATCATCAGTTTTTGGCCGGAAAAGTCGCGCATTTCCATAATATTATCATTTGCCGGCTTGAAACTTAAATCTGCATATAAGACCGTATGGCATGCTTCTTTACGACAGCCCTTAAGAGCTTCGTGCCTATCTCGGATTTCTTGGAAACCTTGATGCCCCCGCTCGCACCGATTGTTGCGGAGAACAGGAATTCGTCGCCTGCCCAGACAGAAACAAGTTTTCCGGAAAGCTTCTTGTCAAATTCGAGTATCAAATATGCTCCAGATTCGTTCACGCTGTGACTTACAGCTTGACCGAAGCTCTTTACAGCCGGCTCGACGTCTATTGATATTCCGAGCCTCTGCTCAAGCTCTGAGATATTCTTCCCGGCTTTTCCGATAAGCCTCGCAATCGCGTCATTGTCCACTATCACCACAGCCTTGTTGCCGCTTATTTCAACTTTGGCATTCCTGTCGTATTCCCGTATTTCCTGCAGAACCCGCTCCTTTGCAAGTTTTGTTATAGGCTCTTCATCCCGTTTTGTCACAGGCACAACGACATTCTCCTCGCCGTAAGTGTAGATTTCGTACTTGCATTCGCCAGTTTCAAAGTCTTTGACTTCTATCAAAGGCCGCGCGAGGTCAGCTTCATGCATTCCTGTCGGCACCCTTACTGTAAGGGATAGATCAAAGACGTTCTCAACCTTTCCGTCTTTTATGAAGATTATCGTGTCGAGCACGCTGGTTATCATTCCAAGCTCGACGCGTCCCATGAACCTCTGAACAGCGTCGATGGCTTTAGCCGCGTGCACGACGCCTACCATTCCTATGCCGGCGAGCCGCATGTCGCTGAATACCTCAAAGTCCTTTGTCTTTCTTACTTCGTCGAATATTGTGTAATCCGGCCGCACAAGAAGCAGTATGTCTGCGGTCTTTTCAAAACTGCCGTTGAGAGGCCCATATTGGGTCACTTCATCCGGAACTTGCAGGTCTCTCGGGCTTTCCATAGTCTTGACAATCTTTTCCAAAGACAGGTAGAATTCCGCGAGGGACGCGGCAAAAGTCGATTTTCCCGAGCCGGGCGGGCCGCATATCAATATTCCTTCCGCGCGATCTTCCAGGCGCTTCCTGAGTTTCTCCGAAAGCTTGTAATCGTTCAATGTGAGCTTTGCTATGGGCCTTACAGCTGTTACCTCAAGCCCGTCGCTGAATGGCGGTCTCGCAATGGCGATTCTGTAATTTTCCAGCTGTATGACCATCGCGCCGTGGGAGCCTATTTCAAAGAATGAATTTTCGCTTGTCCTCGCCATCTCCATTATTTCCTTGATTATGTCTTCTATCTCATCCTCGCTCAACGGCTCCCCGAGCTTTACAAGCCTTATGTTTCCGGGGTTTCCGCGCTTTGCTACCGGGATTACGTTTGCTTTCAGATGGACGGACAAGGTTTCCTTGTCAAAATATTTTTCAAGCTTTGCCGGGCGCTTCACAGTCTCCTTCCGAATGTGCTGCACCGAAATCCCCTCGGCTTCAGCGACAAGCGCCTGCACATAGTCTGCGGTTATTAGCACGGCTTTGTTCTCCTTTGCCACATCCCTGATCAAAGCGTCTATCCTGCCCTTCTTCGCAAGCATTATCTCTTCCATTGTCGGCCTGCGCCCGATGAACTTGAGCTCTATGTTGTGCTTCTTAGCGAGGTCGCGCACAGCTTTGATCTCTTCCAACCCTTCAAAACCGGTTTCCTTGGATTTGCTTGCTTGCGCCTGGAGCTCGTCCACGACCATGGCCGGTATTATTATTTCCCCCTCCACGCTGCCGTTCTGCACCAGTTTGCTCAAAATCCTTCCAACCAGCACGGATGTGTCCGGAACCCACTTGTTTTTGACCTTCATATCAATCTCTTCTCGATTAAGTTGGAAAACCGCATATAAATCCATTATAGCGCATTGGACCCGATTTAAACTTCGTTTCTTGCACATCGGAGAAGGGGAAAGTATTTTAATCTTTGTTCTCATTCTCATAACAGGCATGAACCAGTAGAAACAAGCGCCAGACCGAAGCAGACAGCGTGTCTGCTTCTAGTTGCTCGCATGTTTCAGATTACCAACATCAAAGGCTATAGGTGACAAAATGGCTTTGAAAAACGAGGAAAGCGTCAACGGGAAATGTTCGGAGTGCGGCGCTGAAATAACGAGGGAACCCAGCGGCGAGATGGTGTGTGCCGGATGCGGCCTTGTCGTTGAGCAGGCACTTTTCATATGAGCAACAAACGCCTCGTAAAACAGTGTGCTAAGAGCTCTTTAGCTAGTTCTCGTCCCGAAGCGATTGTTTAAAATTCAACTATACTATTTATTTTTGTCGAGACGAGTTATTTTGAAAGGTGAAAAAAATCTACAACCCAAAGGAGCTTGAAAGCGGCATATTCAAGCTGTGGTCCGAGAAAGGGACGGCAGAGAAATATCTGGCGCACAGGAACGGGAAGAAGAAATTCTATTTTCTCGACGGTCCTCCTTATGCGACAGGTTCCATACACATGGGAACGGCCATGAACAAAATAATCAAGGATTTTTACATAAGGTTCTTCACGGCATCAGGATTCGACGTGTGGAAGCAGCCGGGTTATGACACGCATGGGTTGCCCATAGAGAACAAGGTGGAGAAGAAGCTAGGATTCAAGAGCAAGAAGGACATAGAAAAATTCGGAATAAAAGCGTTTAACGCCGAGTGCAAACGCTTTGCCACTGAGTTCATCGATGTCATGAACGGCCAGTTCGAGAACCTGGGCGTTTGGATGGATTGGAAAAATCCTTATCTCACGCTCTCGAACGAATATATTGAAGGCGCCTGGTACACGTTCAAAACGGGTTTTGAGAAAAATCTTCTTTACAGGGACAATTACCCTGTTCACGTTTGTCCGCACTGCGAGACGGCTGTCGCGTACAACGAGATTGAGCATGTTAAACTCGTAGACCCGTCAATCTTTGTGAAGTTTCCGCTCGAAAGCGGGGGCAAAGAATTCTTTTTGATATGGACCACAACTCCTTGGACTCTCCCAGCTAACACCGGAATAATGGCAAATCCTAGCGTTGAATATTCCAAGGTGCGCGTGGACGGCGAAACGCTGATAATGGCGAAAGACCTTGTCGCTCCTGTGATGGCCAAAGCGGGAAAGGATTATCAGATCGTGGAAACTTTCAACGGAAAACGCCTTGAAGGTTTGAAATACAAAAATCCGCTTAAGGACTTTTTCAAGACGCAGAAAGATGTTATTGGCAAAGTCGTCCTGTCCGCCCAATACGTGACGCTGAACGAGGGAACAGGGCTCGTCCATAGCGCACCGGGCCATGGCGCGGAAGACTACAAAGTCGGAAAAGCGAATGGCCTTGCCGTTTTGTCGCCCGTGGGCATGAACGGAGTGTTTACCGAAGATGTTGGAGAGTTGAAAGGCGTTTTTGTCAAGAAAGCCGACCAAACGATAATATCCAAGCTTGAGGAAAAAAACGCGCTCCTTTTCAAGGAAACAATCGAGCATGAGTATCCGAAATGCTGGAGATGCGACTCCGCGCTGCTTATGATATCGGTCCCGCAATGGTTCTTCCGCGTCAGCGGCATAAGGGAAAAACTGCTCAAGGAGAACGCCTCTGTCAATTGGATTCCGAAGTGGGCCGGAGATAAATTTGCGAACTGGCTCGAAACGCTGGGCGATTGGCCGATATCGCGGCAGAGATATTGGGGAATACCATTGCCCATATGGATCTGTGAAAAGTGCGGAAAAGTTGCTGTAGTAGGTTCCAGAAAAGAGTTAAAGAAGGCGCCAGCCGATTTGCACCGGCCTTTCATCGATGATGTAATTTTGGACTGCAAATGCGGGTTCAAGATGCGAAGAGTGCCCGACGTGTTGGATGTGTGGTTCGATTCGGGCGTAGCCTCATGGGCATCGCTGGGATTCCCCGGCGACAAGAAACTCTTCAAGAGGATGTGGCCTGCGGATTTGAACATCGAGGGTCCGGACCAGATAAGAGGATGGTGGAATTCGGAAATAATAACAAGCATGATAACCTTCGGAAAAAAACCTTTCAAAAACATTTTATTCCACGGGAAAGTGCTGGATTTGCGCGGGGCGAAGATGAGCAAGTCCAAAGGAAACGTGGTAACGCCCGAGGAAGTGATTGAAAAGTTCGGCCGCGACCCGCTGAGGCTGTATATTCTAAGCATGAGTCCATGGGACGACATGACATTCAGCATGGAGGATTTGAAAGACGCATCCAGAACGCTGAACATACTCTGGAACAGCTTCGTATTCCTGCAGTCATATTGCCCAAAGACAAAAAAGCCGAAGAAAATGAACATAGAGGACAAATGGATAATTTCAAGGATAAATTCCCTTGCGAAAAAAACCAAAGAAAACAACGAAAAATACATGTGTCATGTGTCGGCAGCGCTGATAGAAGATTTTATTCTGAACGATTTGAGCAGGTTCTACATCAAACTGATAAGGGACAGGACGTGGCCCTCTTACCAAGGCGATGACAAGCAAGCCGCCTGTTACGCGATGAATTATGTTTTTGAGAAACTCATCAAAATCATAGCCCCAATTTGCCCGTTCATGGCAGAGGAGATTGGACGCTCTTTTTCAAGACAATCCGTACATCTTCTTGACTGGCCTGCGCCAGAGAAGGGCACGATAGATTCGAAGCTTGAAGAAAACATGCTGCTTGCCAAGGAAGTGGCAGAGGCTGTAAATTCCGCAAGGCAAGAGGCAGGCGTTAAACTTCGCTGGCCGCTGAAGAAAGTTGTAATAACGCACAAGAGGATGAAGGATTTTTCAGAGATAATCAAATGCATCTGCAACGTGAAAGGTGTTGTCATAGGAAAACCGCCAAAGGACGGCAAGCTTATTTGCAGGGAAGTTAAAGATGTAAAAATCTATGTTGATGCAGAGATGACACCGGAGCTGATGGAGGAGAGCATGATACGAGAACTTGTCCGCGCTGTGCAGAACCTTAGGAAGCAGAGCAAACTCAACATAGCCGACAAAATAAGACTTTATCTCAATTCGGACGAAGGAACAAATAAGTCAATAAGAAAATGGTCGGAATACCTGAAATCCGAAGTTGGTGCAACGAACATTGAGATATCGGGCAAGGAACAAAAGGACTTTTTAGATTTTGAAGGCAAAAAAATAACGATAGGGTTCGTGGTTGAATGAACGCGGAAGACATATACAAGAAGGGCGCGGATTGGATAAAGGCTATGAACAGCCTCAAATCGGTTCTCATAGTTTATCACAGGGACTCTGACGGAGTCTGCTCGTCCGTGATTCTGGAAAAAATGCTGAAAAAACTCGGAAAAAAATCAATAACAACAATAGCCTGCGATCCGTCAACGCCTGCTGTCACGTTCGAGCTGATGCAGAAAATAATCAAAATCAACCCAAATTACCTGATATTCACCGACATGGCTGTTGACCAAGATCCAAATCAGCTGATAATATTGAAGCAGAAAATAGGATGCTCGACGATAGTCATAGACCACCACCCCCCGTCGAACGATTTGAACATGATTGACATAGCCCACATAAACCCGAGATTCGCGAATAATTCCTATTATTTTCCCGCGTCCTATGTTGTGTACAAAATCGGGGAAAAAATCTTCGACGTCTCGGATTTCTCGTGGATGGCGATGATAGGGGTCATAGGCGACCACGCCGTTGACACATGCCAGGATTTTGTGAAAGCCTTTACGAGAGCCAACGGCAATTTCGGCGAGACCCAGAAAATACTGGAACAGACGAAATTCGGGCACGCGTCGGAAATCATAATGGCGGCCCGCGCAATAGACAGCGTCAGCGGGGACGGGATAGAGACGTCAAGAAACATTCTTAACAATTCCCTGAGCATTGAAAAATTTGTGGCATCAAAGACGTTGGAAGAGTGGTATCGGATAACGCAACAGGACATAGACAATGCCACAGACGGTTTCGAGAAAAAATCGGAATTGCATTCCGGGGGAAAAATTGCCATATACAAAATCCAGACGCCGTACAAAATCGAGTCAATAGTCGCGTCAAAAATCTCGGAGAAATACCCGAGAATGTCGATAATGGTCTGCCGCGACGCCGGGGACAAAATAGCCTGCAGCCTGAGAAACCAGAAGACTGCCGACCTTTCAAAGATTGTCAAAATGAGCCTCATTGGTCTGCGGCGGTCTGTTGGGGGCGGGCATCCGCAGGCAGCGGGCGTCTTGGTCGACAAGAAGGAATGGGACGCGTTCAAAGCGAATATTGTGAGGTATTCGAGGCCCTGAAATGTCGAGAGTCTTGTTGGTCAATCCTTCATACGACTATCCGCTCGTAAAAAAGGAAAAATTCTTGTATTACAACAAAATATGGCCCCCGATTTGTCTGGCCAATTGCGCCGCGATGCTCGAAAAAAGCGGTTTTGAAGTTAAAATCTTGGACGCCAATGCGGAGCGGCTTGACGCAGACCAGGTCTCAAAAGCGGCGTCTGGCTACGAAAAAATATTCATCACGTCATCGCCCCTCGACAGATGGCAATGCCCGCACCCTAGCATCAACCCGTTCTTGGACGTCGTGCGCAAAGTCGGAGAGAACAACCCAGACGCGGAGATTTTTGTGATGGGCACGCATGGGACAATAAGGCCGAACGAAATTCTTGAAATGACCAAAGCGAAATGCGTTATAAGGGGCGAACCGGAGCAGGTTGTCCTTGAAATTTGCAACAGCAAAGACCTGAAAAAAATCGGCGGCATAACCTTTAAGGCGGGCAAAAAAACAATCTCAACCCCGGACAGGAAGCCTTTTGACCTCGACGCTTTGCCAACGCCTGCGTACCACTTGCTGCCGCTGGAGAAATATTTTTACGACATGCTCGGAAAAAACTTTATGCTTTTTGAGGGTTCTCGCGGCTGCCCGTTCAACTGCGTATTTTGCCTCAAGAAAACATACGGTTCTTACAGAAAAAAATCTTCAAAAAAGCTCATAGACGAAGTTAGGCTTGCAATCGAGAAATTCGGGATAAAAACGGCATACTTCATCGATTTGGAATTCACAATCAACAAGAAGCTTGTCGCCGACCTTTGCGACTTCTTGATAGAAAAAAAATATGATTTCAAGTGGTGCTGCCAAGGAAGATTTGACACGATAGACACGGATCTGTTGGTAAGAATGAAGCAGGCGGGATGCGTGTTGATGCATTACGGGGTTGAGACGGGGTCTGAAAAAATAATGAAAATGATAAACAAAAACATCACGTTCGAACAGATTGAAAACGGCATGAAGCTGACAAAGGACGCCGGAATTTCTACCGCGTGCTTCTTCATTCTGGGATTTCCGACGGAAACATCCGAGGATATGGAAAAAACCGTCAAATTCGCCATAAAACTGAATCCAACTTACGCGTCATTCCACATAGCAATTCCATATCCTGAAACTGGGCTTTATAAGATGGTCGAAGGTGAAATTGGGGATTTGTTCCCCTCGGCATACACCGGAATTTATTCTGCGGAAGAGCTGGACAAATTCATTAAAAACGCGTATAGAAAATATTATTTCAGGCCGTCGTATGTTTTTTCCCGCCTGATGGAAGGGAATTACGGTCTGCTATTCCGGCAGTTGAGGCTTTTTCTCGGTTACACGTCATAAAGCCACGGAACAAAACGATAAGTATTTAGAACAGAAAGTTTGAAAGCATTTTAATGGTGTTTATGAGCGTCCCGAAACTGTCCATGATTGTCCCCGCGCACAACGAAGAGAAGAGCATACAAAAAACGGTCTCCGGAATTCTGGGAAAAATCAGGGGAAGCGAAGTGATAGTTGTTTGTGACGGATGCACTGACAGGACATTTGACGAGGCAAAAAAAGTCAGGGGAAAGGCGGTTGTAATCGCGTTTAACGGGCGGATGGGAAAGGGCGCGGCCATCGCAGAGGGATTTAGGAGGGCGAGAGGGGATCGCATCGGTTTCGTTGACGCCGACGGAGCTTTCTCTCCGGAATCAATTTCAAGCATTTTCCGGCAAATGGGGAATTATGATTGCATAATCGCGTCTAAATGGAAAGGGCGGAATTTTTTCAACGTTCGCGGAAGCTTCTTGAGAAAACTCTTCGGAAGGGCATGGAATCTCATGGCAAGGACGCTTCTTGGGCTGGATTTTTCCGATACGCAGGCGGGTCTCAAAATCATGAAAAGGGACGTCCTGAAAAAAATAGGAAAAAAATTCAAAAGCAAGGGGTTTGAGTTTGACGTCGAGCTGCTTCAGAAAATCAAAAGGAACGGTTTCAGCATAAAGGAAGTCTACATGCATCCAAAGGCTGTTAAAAGGTCATCCTTCACTTTCGGGCACATACCCGGGATGTTCCTAAACATGATTAGGCTCCGGGCAAGGAAATAATCACAATCCGTCCAAGAACCTTGAGGCTTTTTTCGACTTCCAGTACAATATGACAGTTGCAATCCCCAACGCCGTCAGGGCTTTTCCAAGGATGTCGTAATAGCTGTCGCCGTAAAAAATCCTGACGTTTTCTTCATTTGGCACCACTATCATGAAAGCCGGAGATGCAAGATACGTTTTTTCCGCGCCCTCCACTTTCCAGCTCGGAAAATACGGGACTTTCACCAACAGTGGTTTTCCTATGCAATTTGTCGCGATGCGTATTTCCTCATTCGATATCTTTTCCTGAATGCTGCAATTGTTCTCTACCGGCGTTCCCGGAGCGTACGACGAATCGAATCTGGATTTTTCATCCTCGCTGCCGACAAAGACAATCGGAACTTCCAATCCGTCCGCATTCTTGAACCATTCCAAGGAAAGTTCTTTCCAACCTTCCATCGTATGGGATACCGGCCAGTACTTGAGGGCTTCGACGTAACTTTGTGCGTAATTCAGCTCGTATACCTCTATCTCCTCAAACGCTTTCAAAAAAACGAAATCGGTGTTGTTCACAAGCCGTCTCTTCAGCTTTTCCGATGTCGCGACAATGTATTTTACGTTGAAAAGTTTCAGGTGCGCTGTCGCGTTTTTTACATCAAAAAAGGAACATCTCATTCTTGGAAGGGGGCACGTGGGAGTTTCCGATATCTCAGATTGTATCCAGAACACAAAGGGGGAGGTCACGGCAGATTCTATGTTCAACCCTTCAAGCACGGGCTTGCCTGAGAACAACGGGATGTCTTCGAACGCCCTTGGCGTGCCGAATTTGTTATGGCTGCTCGAAAACTCATGGACAACTCTTCCATACGGAAGCGACGCAAGATAGTCGTTGATGCCCTTGAACTGCCCCCATGCGGCTTTTGGCTCAAACCCCTCGTAGTTCCACTTTATCCACGATTCTATGAAAGTCACGTGAATGTTGACCCAGAAAAGCACGGAAAAAAGCGCTATAAAGACCAGGATTTTTTTCATCCCGATTCTTTTTGTCAGTTCGTCGAAGCCGTATGCGGCTATGAGCATAGGAAAAAACTGTACGAATGGGATGAATCTTATGTCAGTCAGCCCCGCAAACACAGCCGTCGTATACAGCAGGAGGGAAGCGATGCACAGGAAAAGAATGTAAATTATCCCCCTTTCACGGTTCTTGACCGCCTTATAAACCCCGAAGAGCGACAGCAAGAGAAACGGAATAAGTATGTCGGGGAGAACTTCCTTGATTCCGCTAATTCCCCATGAGTAATCAAATTTTGTCCTGTAACCAAGATTGAAAAGCACCGGCACCATCCAGAGACCGAGGAGAAGAAATGCGAGGATGTAGACTTTTGAGAGGTATTTCACGTTTTTCAAAATCCTTTTTCTATCGCCTTCGATTAAAAAGAACAACGATGAAACGGCAGCGGCAATCGTAGTGTATATATGCGTAAGACCTACAAGGAGGAAAAGGACAGAATTGATGTGAATATACTTCTTTGTCTCTACTCCCCTGTAAACGAATCCTATGAAAACCACCATAACGGCCATGCTGAGACTGTATGAAAATTCTCCGGCAAGGGTGCTCGGTATGTTCCCTCCCCACATGGAATTTGCCTCCATGAAAAGAAACGGCAGGGTGAATGCGGCTGCCAGTATCGGAACCGGGAACTTGAAGCGCATTGCTTTCATACAAAGAAATGCCGCTGCCGGCAGGAGGAATGTCCCAAGAACCGTGATTATCTTGAAGGCGATGTTCAGCGGCATTGCGAATGAGAGCAGCGCCGCCATAAGATAAGGCAGGAAAAAATAGAATTGGAATATCGGAAAACCCGCGTACCAATCCGGGCTCCAGCCAATCACCTTTCCGTGAGGGATGAGGTAGTTTTTCATATAGTTGACAAGGTAGTTGTGCGAGCCTGTATCTCCGCCGCTCACAGTCGTGTCGGAGAGAATCAAATCGGGTTTGAAAAACTGCAGAATGAACAGCCAAATCAGCAGCATCGCGATGCAATTCACCATATTCTCGCTGACGCCGAATTTCAAATTCTTTTTATGCACTTTTCCCCCTCTTGAAATACAGATTGTAAGCAACAGCCGCTGCAAGCAGCGCAATAATAACGCCAATCGCCTGGTTTGAGAAAATTCCCTCGCTCTTTGATATTTTTACCAGCCCCCTGACAAAGTATACGTAATGAAGCCCTCCGCTATCGTATTCGATGCTCACGAACGCAGGATATGCGCTTCCTGCCAGCGCGGAGAAATGGGCAACGTCAAATTCGACTGTCCCGTCGCCGTTCGCTTCCATCACAACCGTTTTTTTGCCGCGCTCGAACTTCAACTCTCTTGAAAGCATAAGCCCTATCGAAACGTTGTGCGGCGCATCGTCATAATTCATCAGCCTCACGCTTATTTTTCCAGACTCTTTCTCGGAGATGGTTATTTCGGAGGCGACGCCCTTGACTTTTGAAGACGTCTGGGTTTTGTAAACAAAAAACGCGGGAGAGATTGCGGTGAACGGATACGAGTTGGCGTCTTCATATTCGACCATCACAAAAACTGGATATTTTCCGGGAATCATCTCAGCCTTCGGGTCCACATTAATCAATCCGTATATGCGCTCGTTTGGATAAAGGATTTTTTGCGAGATTTCGTCGCCTGAAACTATGTCCGAAACGACCGATATCCTGGTCTGGCTCGCCGGCTCGTCGCCGTAATTCGCAACAGTTATGTTCATTGCGCATTGCCCCGTTTCGGTGAAGCATTCCTCTACGGATGTGGCGATTGTTATGTATTTTGCCGCCGCGAAACCGGACAAAGCGAGAAACAATACCAATGGCAACAGCGCGATTTTTTTCATTTCTTCACCTTTGCGACCACGAATTCATGGTCCATCTCATAGGGCTCCAACCTGACAGCTTCGACTATTTCGAAATATTCCGCCAGCTTTTTTTTCGCCTCCTCGAAAACCCTTTCGGGCTTCTTCGTGACATCGATGCATCTAGATTTTATCGCTATCATCGCAAATCCGCCTTGCTTGAGAAATCTTTTGGAGTTTCTTATCAATATCTCACATTGCTCAGAATCGGCGACATCCTCGTAAACAACGTCTATCTTGTCTGTTATCATATTTTCGTACGTTTCCGGCTTTCTCGCATCCCCGAGAATCGGTATTATGTTTTTCCTCTCCTCTGCGACCGACAGCAGCTCCCTTATCGCCCGCTCGCTGATTTCCACCCCGTATATCGCCCCGTCTGAACCCACTATATCGGAAAAATGAGAAGATGTCGTTCCCTGCGCGATTCCGAGATAGAGTATCTTGCAGCCTTTCTTTACCGGAAAATTCTTGAGGTTTTTCATTATTGCGGCAGCCGGCTTTGAGCGATTGGGCACCCATTCCCTGTATTCCCTGCCGTCGATCTTGGTCAATTTTTCCCCATAAACCGCTTTTCCAGGTACTAGGTTGAGCGTCGCGGGTTTCTTGTCTATCAGAAAAACGCCTTGAAATTTCTCAATCATAGCAATCTTTTAGCTTTTGGACCTTTTGAAGTCTTCAACGATTTTGCCCAGGGCGGTCTCAAAATCCGCCTTCAGCTTTGCGCCCCTGTTGTCTTTTGAGTAGCAATCAATTCTCGCCGCAATCGCTATTTTTGAAGCCAGAAGCCTTGCGACTTTTCCTCGCACCGGTATCGGGGAATTGATTATCGAGGGGTGGAAGAATATTATTCCGTGCTTCGGGGATTTTCCCTGACCCTTGAGAAACCTGAACAGCGCCTTTTCGCTTCCGAGAAGTTGTATGGTGGACGAGGGCATTTTTGCGAGCTTGTCCAAGCCTCCGGCTCTCGCCACTAAACGCGCCGCGAGGTCCGCGCCAGCCAAGGCGCTCGCATTCGGCGCTATGCTCTCCATCGTCCTCTTCAAATATGCTTCCAGATTCTTTCTCCTCTGATAGAGCCCGTAGACGTCTTTTGAAGTTTCTTTAATTTCCTGAAGATCCTCGTCCGACAACTCCATGCCCGCGGATTCAAACCGGAGTTTTGCGCCGTCTTTTCCAAAAAGGTCCCTGCGGGTCTTGTTCGCGACAAAATCCAGGAAACTTTCATGGTTCTTCAGGAGGTCGTTTATTTCCGGGAAATACATGCCGTACCATTCGCGGAGCCTCTCCACGAAGAGGTTGAGTATCTTGTCAAGGTCGTCTATCATGCCGACGGTCTGCATCGCGATTTTGTCAATCTCGGGTTTTCTCAGCTTGGACTTTGTGATTTCAAGATTGATTTCCATCAAAAACTTGTTCAAGTCTGATTGGGATTT
>JAZDGV010000099.1:0-6131 GCA_043806535.1 Candidatus Aenigmatarchaeota archaeon | reverse complement strand
GCTCCGCCGGTGACAAGGATTTTTTTGCCTTTGAGTTCCATGAATCAATTTGACAAATAATACTTAAATTATGCGCCCGGTTATCAATCGAGATCCAGTTCCATGTAGGTCTCGTCGCATTTTCCGCGCTTCGGGCAATTGGCGCAATCTTTCCAGATTTTCTTGTCATTGACCTTCTTGTCAGGCGTAAATCCGAAGCGGCTGAAGAATTCCGGTATGCTGGTAAGGACAAACAGCTTCTTAATTCCAATCGATTCCGCCTTTTCAACAGCAGCTGCGACCAGGCGCTTCCCAATGCCGTTTCTGCCAAAACCGTCCCTTACCGAAAGGCTTCTCAGCTCCGCGAATTCCTTGTCGTAAACGAACAATGAGATGACTCCCAAAACGCTTTTTCCATCCTTGAATACGACAAAGTCCTTGATGCGGCTTTCAATCTCTTCCCTTGCCCGATGCAATATCTTTTGCTTCGAGGACCAGAACACTATGATTTCATGGATTTGCCCGGCGTCCCGCAAGCGGGCGCTTCCTGCGCGTCCGTCGATTTTCGCCATAATGTTTTTTTATGCGCGCCTTTGACTCTTAAATATTAAGTAGAAACTCAATCTTAATCCTGTAGGCGTTTGTTATGCAGAAACTGGTTTGCTTCGAGTGCAAGAGTCGCCAGGCGCTAAAGTGCAAGATTTGCAAGAACTATTGCTGCGACAGGCATTCGCTGCCTGTTGGCTATCGCGAGCGGATTTGCTCCAAGTGCGCCAAGAAGTAAATTTTGCACGCATTCGCCAGGGGACGCCAGAACGCCCCCCTTTAGCGCGCGTCAATCTTCCGACGCTTCTTCCAGCTCAATTTCGTAGAGCTTGTGCCATTCGGGAACGCCTTTCTCGTCCCTGTCAGTCATTGTCGAAACGCCACGCTTTTCGCTACGCTTGTTGTATTGGACATGCGCCACGATTCTGTACTTGACTTCCTCCGCTTTTCTCAAAAACGCCTCCATGTCAGGCACAGGAGCCTTTGTGCGCAACGTGACGCCCGGCGTCCCATTGTTCGAGGGCTCGACGTAAGAATCAACCCCCTTCTGCTGCAGAAACCCGGCAAGCTCGCAGCCAAACGTCAGCATACCGTCGCAGACGTACCGCCTGTCATTGTCGTCCAATCCTTTTGGAGCGTATGCGCTAAAGCTTGCGTGGCTGTTGGCAAAAGAATATTTGATTTTTAGAAAAAGTGTTTCGTCGGTTTTTTCCAAATAAACCCACCATTAATTGGCATGCACGAAATTTATACTTTCGTTTTTGGGCGCAACAGCTTGACGAAGCGGGCATGGAAAAGTATATATATCGAAAAATTGAAATAAAATTACCAATAAAGAAATAGTTTTTCAAAATCTACTGGACACAGATTTTGATTCAA
This sequence comes from Candidatus Aenigmatarchaeota archaeon, assembly GCA_043806535.1. GTDB lineage: Archaea > Aenigmatarchaeota > Aenigmatarchaeia > JACPZZ01 > JACPZZ01 > JAZDGV01. The sequence goes on along the minus strand of JAZDGV010000099.1, from coordinate 4,727 downwards.
AATCAATTTGGTCTGGACAACCATCTTGATTCAATTTGGTTCGAAACGCTTTCTTACTGTTGTTTATATTCTGATTGAACCTCAGTGAAAAAAGTTTTCTCAATGAAGTTCTGGACAACAATATAACACCTTTCGGAAATAAATACTTTTCCTATCACCAATCGGTGAGAGGTGACAAGGGGGGATTGAAATGAGTTTGCTGCAAACCGCATTTGAGAAAGCATACGGCTACTCTGCGAAGCCTACTCCGGCCCCACAGTTCGACATGAAATCGCTGGACGAACAGATTGCCAACGAATTTGGCATCGACGTGAAGAAAGCCAAAATAATGGTGTTCGGCTGCGGCGGTGGAGGGTCCAATACTGTGACTCGCCTGACAGAGATGGGCATCGAGGGAGCCTCGACAATATCGACGAACACTGATGCCAAAGCGTTAGCGATGGCAAAAGCGAACAAGAAAATCCTGATCGGCAAGGAGCTGACCAGGGGACTTGGCGCTGGGGGTTATCCTGAGATAGGCAGAAAAGCTGCTGAGGAGAACCGCCAGGGAATAAAGGAAGCCTTGCAGGGCTGCGACATGCTTTTTGTTGTTGCAGGCATGGGAGGCGGGACAGGCACAGGAGCTGCGCCTGTTGTCGCACAGATTGCGAAGGAGATGGGTTCGATTGTCATCGGGACAGTCACTATGCCCTTCAAGATCGAAGGCTCAAGGATAGCGAAGGCGGAAGACGGCCTCGGAAGACTGAGGGAGAATTGCGACACTGTAATCGTAATCGAGAACGACAAGCTTCTCCAGTTTGCCGGTGATTTGCCGATAAACCAGGCGTTCGCATTGGCGGACGAGCTTGTGGCGACAATGATAAAGGGAATTTCGGAAACCATAAGCCAGCCGTCGCTCGTAAACCTGGACTACGCGGACGTGAAGGCGATAATGCATTCCGGAGGCGTGGCCGCGATAGGGTTTGCCGAGTCGACGACATCGAACCGGGCAGATGACGCCATTGCAAAGGCGCTGTCGAACCCGCTGGTCGAAGTCGACTACACAGGCGCTGCTGGAGCGCTGATACACATAACCGGCGGACCTGACCTGAGATTGGAGGAAGTCAACCGCGTTGGAGAATACGTCTCCAAGCAGCTCGACCCAAGCGCCCAGGTAATATGGGGAGCGCGCATTGTTCCTGATTTCGGGAACAAGATACAGGTGATATCGATTATCACCGGCGTGAAGTCGCCATATATATTAGGGCAGGTGGCAGTCGAGCGCTTGTCTACGCGCGAGATGTCGTCAGAGCTGGGCATCGAAGTTTTGAGATAAGTGCCAGTAGAATCAGACCTTCGGGTCTGATTCAATCTGATGCAGTCTCAAAATCACGAGCCAGCACAATGTGCTGGCTCAGCACTCTTTTTTGTGTTTTTCTATCCGGCGCCTGCCGCCATCCGCGGCTATTTAATTTCTTGAAATCAATACCAATTTGAGATGATAAAACTTGTCGTCTTCGACCTGTGGAACACGCTGATATTTCACTCAGGCGACGGTTTCGACGTCTTTCCGCACGCGATTCCGATGCTCAAGCGCCTGAGAGCCCAGCGGATAAAAACCGGATTGATAACCAACAGCGGGAAGCTCACGATCGCTGAAATCAAAAACAAGACAGAGATTCTGCGCCACATCGATTATCCGATATTCTCGTTCGAGACAGGGCTTTCCAAGCCTGACCCGAGAATCTTCAAGGAAGCGCTGCGCCTCGCAAAGTGCGAGCCGCACGAAGCGCTCATGATCGGCGACAAGCTCATCGACGACATAGCGCCCGCGAAAATCGTGGGCATGAACGCCATACAATTCACGACATACGAAAATCTCAAAAGCGAATTGAAAAAGTTCTCGATAGACCTTGAATGACCATCCCAAGAGAATTTATATTTTAGGAAAGCGAAAAATATTTAGATTCCATGTCGGGCTTCAAATTTTCATCGAGAAACGCGTCCAAACAAACGTTCTATAAACACCATCCCGTTATCGTCTGGGGTTGTCTGATATTATTTGGTCTTCTCATTCTCGCCTTCATAGGTATAGTTTTTACATCTACTCCCCAATCCCAACCCCAGGCGTTCACGGCCATTGTCGCAAAGGGACCCATCGCAGGCGCCACGGTAAGCGTATATGAGTTGAAAGATGATGGAACAAAAGGAAATTTACTCCTGGGTTCTATGACTTCAGACGCCTCCGGGAGCGTGGATTTTTCTGTGCTCAAAGAACTTCCTCAACGCATACTCGTAGAGTCATCCGGAGGAACCTATCGGGATGAAGTGACCGGAGCGCAGGTGCAGTTATCGAGCAATGATGTTATCCGTTCCGTATTGCCCGCAGGCATACGGCAGGCTGCTGTAACTCCATTCACCAATATGGCAGCCGCTTTGGCGACGGCATTGATGCAACAAGGAATTTCAGCAGGCGATGCGGTGACGCAGGCAAACATCGTAATCGCCCAGCAATATCAGCTACAAAGCGTACTTGAGGTTGTGCCGGTTGCTGCGAACGACCCAACCGCCATGAAAGTAGCGAATCTGGAGGAGAGAAAATACAGCGCGCTTCTGGCAGGGCTCGACCAGGAGGCGCATAACATGAACGTCCGCCCCATAGACCTTGCGCAAGCGATTGCAAATGACTGGTCTGACGGGATTGTGGACGGCAAAACAAATGGAAATCCTATCACGGTCAATGACCTGTCCGGAAATCCTGTGCAAATCACTGCGAACACAGGTCTTCTCGATCTTCAAACCGCTGCTAACATTTTCCTAGCTGGCACGAGCGATGCAACTAAACTCAATGACATGCATATTTCACTGAATCCCGTTAGAGCAGACACGACATTTGCTATCACCACGACAGCACTTCCAGTCTGGGAATCCGGGAAATCCGGCGCGTTTACCATTACAGCAAGCGGCGGTACGCCTCCGTACATCTGGTCTCTGAAGCAGGGTTCGGCGCTTCCGAACGGATTTACGCTGAGCAAAGATGGGATTCTTTCAGGCAAGAGCACACTTTCTTTGGGAACAACGCGTAGCATTTCACCGCCATTCATCATAACCGTGAGCGATTCCTCATCGCCGGCGAACACACGGGAAATAGAATTGAGAATCACAACCGTTCAATCCGCACCTCAGCTAACGCTTACTACTGCCAGATGCATGGCTGACAGAAGATGTTCAGCGCAGGTCGCAACTGCAACCGGCGGAACCCCTCCCTATTACTTCAAGTCTGACACGTTCAGAGTCGGAGCTCCGCCTATCGGCATGATGATTGATTTGAATGGATATCTGACAGGCACGCCCAAAGTACAGGGAACGTACACATTTGGAGTTTGCGTTGTGGACATGGTCGGCGGGTCAAGCTGCGGAACGACAAACGTGTATGTAGCCGAAGCAATACCGGGCGCTGGGATTGCAAATCTCACATTGTTCTGGGCCGGCACAGGGAGCGGGTCATTGGGCTGGAGTTCAGGAAGTATTTTATCAAAAGACTGCGGAACCACGGACAGCGGAATTTATTGGTGCATCCTGCCTTACAGGCTTGGCGCCAAAGTCACAATTACGAATGAACCGGACGATGAATCCACATTCGACGGCTGGTCCGGGGAATGCGCTGGAACGGACGAATGCATTGTCACACTGGATAAAGATAAGACCGTGGTCGTAAATTTCAAAAGCAAGTCTGAAACTTGGACCGGAAAGATTATTGGCACATTCCTTGAGGAGGGCTGCGCTTGGTGTGAGAAGGGAACTCTCGGCATCAACCTTGATGTAAGTATGACATTCTCAGACAGTTTGGTTGCTGCGCTGAGAGGCAATAGCAGTGACCAGTATTATTCCCCCGCCAACGGCTACGGCTACGTCAGCGGCACGTCAAGCGTGGCAAAGGCGCCTGTGTCGAACACGGCGGATTGCACATGTCAAATTACCGGCGGAAGCGTTACCAACATTCCGGTGGATGTCGGTAGCTACATGGACAAAGGAAAAGCCACGATTTCAATTTTTTCCAGCAACATGACATATGCCATAGCTGTGGGCGGATTAACTCATGATTGCCCGAATGATTTCCTGACGCATCCAGTATCAGAATATGGGGTTACAATGGTGCCCACGTCCATCACAAACACAGTAATTAAGGGGAATTTGGACGACGATGAAGACCATTCCGGCACATTCACGCTCACGAAGAAATAAGGATACTCTCAAAATTTTTCAAGGAAATATGCGTTAGCGAGATGGAGCGCTAAACTTTCTTGGCAAACTCGCCTTTTAGTTTTTCCAAAAGAACCGGATCCAGCTCTATTTTAGAACTTTCGGCATGGTTGATTATGTAGCCGAGCATTTCCTTTGTCGGGTTGAAAAACTTGAGCCTTTGCTCCAGATATCTTATCTGCTTTTCAAGTCTGGTAGGGTCAGCGCCTTTGACCTTTTTGATTTTGGTGTTGATGTTACTCAGCATCTCTATGAGTTTTCTAACTTCCTCCGGTTGATAAGGTTCCATAGTATTATCTTTGTTTTTTACAGTTATAAACATTTTTGCGCAATAAGGCAACTTCTATGGGTTCAAAACCCATTCCATATTTCCCCAGCAAATTCTTCTTTTTTCTTCACACCATTCAGGGAAATGCACATTAGCAAACAAGAAACGTGAATTTGAATAGTAATTAAATAGAAAGAAACAAAATCTTAAACAGATA
>JAZDGV010000098.1:0-2761 GCA_043806535.1 Candidatus Aenigmatarchaeota archaeon | reverse complement strand
AATTGCGGGAAATATTTCTGGACGCTGACAGAACAAGCGATGTGCAACGACTCCACCTGCAGGACGTATGATTTCATAGGAAAGCCGCCGGGAAAAAGAAAAATGGATTATTTTCAGACATGGAACGCGGTAAGGCGTTTTTTCAAGAAGAACAAGCACGCTGTCATAAAGCCGTATCCGGTGGTTTGCAGGTGGTTCCCCCTGTATTTCACCATAGCCGGAATAGTCAATTTCTCCAGGATGAGCGGGCAAAACATGGAGTTTGAGGTTCCCGCGAACCCCTCAATCACGACTCAACCATGTTTGAGGTTCAACGACGTGCAAAACGTCGGAATAAATTCCAAGAGCTACACTGCATTCCTGATGATCCAGCAAACGTCGCTGTTCAACAAAAAAACCGGGTATTGGAAGGACAGGTGCATGGAGCTTGATTTCGAGATGCTTACAAAGGTTCTTGGCATACCGCAGGAGGAGATTGCCTTCATCGAGGACGTGTGGTTAGGACCTAACGCCTTCGGCTCTTCGCTTGAATACCATGTGCAAGGGCTGGAGCTCGGGAACTCGGTTTTCACGGAATTCTCAGGCACGCCCGGCAATTACAGGGAAATGAACAACAAGATAATCGACATGGGCGCCGGGCACGAGAGGTTCACGTGGATTTCGCAAGGCACGCCCACAAGCTACGACTGCGTTTTCGGGGATGTTGTTGAAAAGTTGAAGAAAGCGTGCGATTTGGATTATGACAAAGAATTTTTCGAGAAATATGCGAGGGTTTCCGGCGTCCTGAACGTAGATGAAGTCGCAGATTTGAGAACGGCGCGGGAAACAATCGCCAAGAAGCTTGGCGTGGCGCCGCAGGTTGTTGAGCTAAAAGTCTCAAAGCTGGAAGCCGTATACGCAATCGCGGACCATGCTCGGGCGTTGCTTTTTGCGCTCAACGACTCTGGCTTGCCGAGCAATGTCGGCGGCGGGTATAATTTGCGCGTGATATTGAGGCGGGCGCTCGGCTTCATGGAAAAACTTGGCATCAGCTCAAGCATTCAAGACGTTGTTATGTGGCATGCGAAAGACCTCAAAAAACTGTTCCCGGAAATAGCAAAGAACAAGAGCGAAATACTCAAAATCCTGGACGCCGAGGAAAAGCGCTACATTGTTTCGAAGGAAAGGGGCAAAAAAACCGTTGAAACGCTGAGGGGGAGGGAAATCGGCGTCAATGAGCTGATCAAGCTCTACGATTCGGAAGGCATCACGCCCGAGCAATTGGGAGTCGAAGTTCCTACGAACTTTTACAAGATGGTCACGGAAAGCCATATGAAAGAAGCGCCCGGTTATCAGCTGAAATTCGACTTGGCTGGAATTCCAAAAACCGAGATACTCTTCTACGACAACCAGGCGCTCGAATTCCGCGCCAAGGTGTTGAAGAAGTTTGAGGGAAACTATGTCGTGCTGGACAAGACTTCCTTTTATCCAGAATCCGGCGGACAACTGTATGACCGCGGGACGCTGAATGGTATAGATGTTGTGGATGTGAAGAAAATCGATGGCGTGATACTTCACAAGATTGCTCACGGGCTGGGAGACAATGAAGTGTTCGGTGTTGTTGACAAGGAGCGCAGGGAAACAATAATGCGGCATCATACGGCGACTCATATCATAGGCGCGTCTGCTCGAAAAATCCTTGGCAACCATGTGTGGCAAGCCGGATCTGAAAAGACCGAGGAGAAAGCGCGGCTTGATATCTCACACTTCCAGAATTTGACGCAGGACGAAGTTGACAGGATAGAAAATCTCGCTAACAGGATAGTAGCGAAAAACATCAAGATAAACAAATTCTTCATGCAACGACCCGACGCCGAGGAAAAATACGGGTTCGTTATTTATCAGGGCGGGCCGGTGCCGGAGAAAATCCTCAGGATTGTCGAAATTCCAGGATTCGACGCAGAAGCCTGCGGCGGGACGCATTGCGACTTTACCGGCGAGATTGATAGTATTAAATTATTGAAAACCGAAAGGATTGCAGACGGCGTCGTGAGGCTTGAGTTCGTGGCTGGAAAAAAGGTCTGGGAGGATTTCAAGAAAAAAGAGGCGCTGCTGCGCCAGACCGCTGAGATATTCAGCGTTCCGATGGAACAAGTTCCTGGATCAGCAAAAAGGTTTTTTGAAGGCTGGAAAGACGCCGAGAAGGAATTGTCGAAACTTAGGAAAGAGCTGGCTTTCTTGAAAGCCGAGAACATCAAAGGAAAAATAAAGAACAACAGATTGTTCCAGATACTTCCGTATGAGAGGCAGCAGTTGATAGATTTCTCCGAGGCGCTGACAAAGGAGCTTCCCAACGTGCTTGTTGTGCTGGCGAATCCGAACGGCGATGTTGTCGGGAAAGCCGGGAGCGGCTGCGATGAGAATGCGGTTGGGTTGATAAAGAAAATATGCGAGCAGGCCGGCGGCTCTGCGGGAGGCGCGGACAAGTTCGCGCAGGGCAAGGGAGATTTCTCTAAGCTGCTAAAGATTTTTGAAGAGATGGGCGCCTAAGCGACTGCAGGTATCTTTCGGTGTTGGTTATTATTCCTCTTTCGACACGATAGAACTCTATTCGGTGCTTTTCATACGAAACGTCTCTTGATTCTCTGAATGTCGTTCCATCCGAGTTCATTTCCGGAAGCTCGAGTTGTTTTGTGCCTTGCTCTATTATGCCCGCATCGTACCAAGCATTGGGCTGCGGAGAGGCGGTCTTCAGCCTTCTCATCAGCTCCGAATATTCTTT
>JAZDGV010000097.1:0-4126 GCA_043806535.1 Candidatus Aenigmatarchaeota archaeon | reverse complement strand
GTCAAAGGGGAAATATCTGACTTATGAAATCGCAAAGGAACTGGCAGAGGCTGACGGCGTTCTGGTTTTGACGCATGTGAAAGGTCATACCTGCTCGGGTTTCGGCGGCGCCATAAAAAACCTCGGCATGGGCGCCCTGTCACCGAAAAGCAAGGCGGATGTCCACGAGGGCGGAAGCCCTGTGTATGCGGGCGGATGCACGCTGTGCAAGTCATGCGGCAAAGTTTGTCCTGGCGCTGCGATAAAATACACAGAGAAAGGACCGTCATTCAATTACGACGCCTGCTTTGGATGTTCGAAATGTTTCTATGCGTGCAAGTCCGGCGCGATAAAACCTAAAACGCAGGCTTTTGATGCGCTGCTCGCCGACGCCGCAAAATCAGCGCTGAAAGTTTTCAAGAAAGCATATTTTGTGAATGTGCTTAGAAACATCACAAGTTTTGCGACTGCTCAACCGTGAAAGACAACCCCATAGTTCTCGGGGATATCGGGATAGTGATGGGTGACGATATTGTTTCCGTCGAGAAGTTTTCTCACGAGAAAATAGTTGAAGCGGCAGGAAAGGATTTGTTCTTGGAGATATGGCACAAGTCGCCGCTGGTGCAGATCCAGGCGTTTGAGAAGCTGTAGGATTCTGCAGGTTTTAAATCCTTGTCCCATTAATTCTGACTCATGACATCCTCCGTTGTGCTGGACGCTCCGACAAAAACTCCAGAAAAAACCACGGTTGCGCCAGAAATAGAGACAGTCCTCTTTAATACCGTGGGCGGCACTGGGGGCAGTTCGCTGATTATCACAGAGAACCCTTCGGTCTTCGGCAAGACCGGTCTGTTGGTAGCTCGCAGATTTGAAATTTACCGCATGGAAGCCCAGCTTTTCGACGCCGACCATTACAGAATTGACCAGAACCAGAAGTTCGGTATCGGTACAACCGAGAATTACCGGAGTGTGGCAGTCACAATGAACAAATTTCCCGTGCCCCACGTTAGGATGACAGCAAACAACGGCAACGTTCTTCCTTTGCCAAGCACGCTACCATACCAGTTGAGCTCCATAAGCTCCTCGCAATATGACACTTTGAAAAACCTGCTCGGCAATGAAAAATTCTTCCAACTCGGGGCGGAGATGGCGTTCCAGATAGCCGCGGCAAACTCACATTATTTCAGATACAGAAACGGAAAATTGGAGATGCCGAGAGAATACGCATCATTGCGGATATAAAGGTTTTATGTCTATCATTCTAGGGAATTTGAAAATTTGTAGGGCTTCACTGAACTGCTGGTTCCACGACCCTTTCTCGCAATCCCTTTTCGTATTCCGATTTTCTATCCTTTGGCGACAGTTTTTTCCCCAGAGCCTTTAACGATTTGTCTGCCCAAGACTCGTAACCTTTTTGGTCTGAGCCAACGCTTTCCGGTGCGCCAAATCTTGCGAAGTTGTCACTTAGCACACTGCCCAGTCTGCGTTCTTGACCTTCTGCCACCGATATTACCAAAGAAACCTTGGGATTATTTGCTTTATAGCCAGAAATTTTCATGCGCATTCTGTAATTCACACCAGATTCTTCCAGGCTCTTTGTAACGCCGGCGCCGAGAGAGTTTGCAAATGACGGGACACCGTCTATGGAAGTTCTTGGCTGGTATGTAAACACAACACGAGACATAATGATAATTCCGAGAATAAACATATAAATATTAATGGATGCGCCAAACAAAAATTAAAACATTATTTCATCGACTTGTATTCTTCCTTTATTTTTTCGACGCCTACGGATTTGCAATAATCGGACATGCTGTTTTTCTCAGGGCAATAACCCAATAGCATGCACGAAGGTCCGGCGTTCTCAAAAATCGTTGGGGCGGCTTTCTTCGCCTCCTTCAGCATGGCATCAGCCATCTCGCGGATTTCCCATTGCGCGCGATAGCAGCAGCGCAACGAGAAAAAATGCATCAGTTCTCTCGCATTCATGGTTATCACAATGTTTGTGGGGGTCGCGTTGGGCAAAAGGAATCGCGCATCTTCCGCGGGTATGCTCATGGCGAGCAGTTTTTTGTAGTCGCCAATCATGCGCTTCAAGGATTCATCGAATATTTGTTTCGCGTCCGTGTTTTTTTCAATCGTGTGAGGTGTTATGAACGCGGGGCTGTCATATTTCACATACCTCTGCGACTGCTGCGAATATGAAGCGATGCGATGCCGCACCAATTGATGCGTGCATGCCCTAGAAACGCCCTCAACGCTGAACGTGAATGACGCGTGCTCAATGACAGAGTGATGACCTTTGCCAACAGTCGATTTCAAAACCTTTCTCATCTTGTCGTCATCGACGGTCTCGATGAGTTCTATCGCTCCCTGTTCGCTTACCGTGGAAAACGCAGACGCGGCTGCCAATCTATCGGCGTTTGGCGTATATGCCAGCAGTTTGACTTTCATGAATATCAACTTCTTTGATAAACCTTTCTTTCTAAGAAAGGTCGTCGCAGATTAAAATACTTTCCCCGCCTTTCGGCGTATTTATAATTTGAAATTTATTCATTGTTTTAGGCTGTTCGCATGACCGACGATTGGTTTTACAAACTTCCTAATTTATCAAAGTCCGACCCTGCGTTAGCTGCGCTGATAAAGAAAGAACTTGAGCGGGAAGAGTTCGGGCTCCAGATGATACCTTCCGAAAACTTCGTCTCGCCCGCGCTGCTTGAGGCGCTAGGCTCCATTCTCACCAACAAGTATGCGGAAGGATACCCGAAGAAACGCTATTACAGCGGTTTTGAATTTGTCGACCAAATCGAGACCATCGCAATCGAGCGCGCGAAAAAAGCGTTCAATGTTCCCCACGCCAATGTGCAGCCATATTCTGGAAGCCCGGCGAACTTCGCCATATACCTCGCCACCTGCGCGCCAGGCGATACAATCATGGGTTTAAACCTGCCCGACGGAGGGCATCTGACGCACGGCTGGAAGACAAGCGTTTCCGGAATGTTTTACAAAAGCGTCCCATACCATGTCAAAGAGGATGGATACATCGATATGGACGAAGTACGCGAATTGGCTTTGGAACACAAGCCGAAATTGATCTGGGTCGGGGCGACAGCTTACCCGCGGGAGATTGATTTTGCCGCATTCGGAAAAATAGCGGACGAAGTTGGCGCCTACCTAGCCGCCGACGTCTCGCACATCACAGGGCTGATACTCGCGGGCGTGCATCAAAGTCCGGTAGATTACGCGCACATCATAATGACAACAACGCACAAGACTTTGCGAGGTCCGCGCGGCGCGATGCTGCTCGTCACACAAAAAGGATTGGAGAAAGACGCAGAATTGGCTGATAAGATTGACAAGGCGGTTTTCCCCGGCACGCAAGGCGGTCCCCACGAGCATCAAATCGCAGCGACGGCTGTCGCGCTTGGCGAAGCGATGAAGCCCGAGTTCAAAGCGCACGGCGCGCAGATAATAAAGAACGCGAAGGCGCTTGCGGGATCATTGATGAAAAATGGAATCAAACTCGTTTCGAACGGCACCGACAACCATTTGATTCTGATTGATTTGACGCCTTTCGGAGCAGGGAAAGGAATTTTCGCGTCCGAGGCGCTCGAAGCTTCTGCGATATTCACGAACAAGAACACGATACCGCGCGATCCATCCGTTCCGTTTTATCCGAGCGGCTTGCGATTGGGGACGCCTGCGCTTACGACAAGGGGCATGCGAGAGCCTGAAATGGCGATGATTGGCGCGTGGATAGCGGACATAATCAAAGAAGCGGTAGTTTACGAGCTTCCTGCGAAAAAGGAAGAGCGCGCAGAATGCTTGAAAAAATTCAGGTCGGCAATCAGGGATAACGCGAAAGTCGTTGAAGTAAAGCGCTTGGTAAGGGAGCTGTGCGCAAAATTCCCGTTTTACATCAAGGCGCCTGACGCTTAATTGCAGTGAAGAACATGTCATACTCGTTTGGCAACCAGAGAGCAGATGTCAGCTATGTCAGCTCGGTTTCTATGTCGCGAACGCCTGCTATTCTGACAATCGGCTACAAGAGCGGCGTGTCGATGCGCGAAAATACCTACGCGCGCTGGAAACCGGCGCCTTATTTTGGCGGGACCAGAAAAAGGTCAAAGGGCGGTTTCGTGCCTAC
>JAZDGV010000096.1:0-6934 GCA_043806535.1 Candidatus Aenigmatarchaeota archaeon | reverse complement strand
TCCCCCCCTCAGCGCTATCGCAATATGAATAATCGAGGGATGTAGAAAAACCATGTCCCACATTTGTTCGCTTTTACCCTGCGCTCCCCCTCAGCGCCATCGCATTATGAAAAATAGAAATATGAAGCGTTTCTGGGAAATTGATGCAGTGCGAGGAATAGCCATAGTCTTGATGATATTCTTCCACGCCGCGTTCGACCTCAACTATTTCACGCAATACAAACTCGATTTCGGCTGGCTGTTCTGGTTCCTTTTTCCGCGTTTGATCGCATCAACGTTCATAATTGTTTCAGGGATTGCACTCACGCTCAGCTATCACAGAAGCAAAACGCCTATGAAAAAATTCGCAATGCGGGGATTGAAGATATTCTCGCTGGGATTGCTTGTCACCGCATTTACACTACTCGTGTTTCCGGCTGAAACCATCTGGTTCGGCATCCTGCATTTCATCGGGGTTGCGACCGTATTATCATTGCCTTTCGTCAAAATGAAAAAACAGAATCTCGCTATAGGATTGATTATTATTCTGCTTGGCGTTTACTTTGACAGCATGCAGTTCGGATTGTCTTGGATGTCATGGCTCATCCCTTCCCATTTTTTCACATTCGATTACTTCCCGTTGTTTCCATGGTTCGGTCTCACATTAATCGGGACGTCCATCGGAAATTCGCTGTATTCAAAATCGCAAAGGAGATTCAAGATGGGCGAGGCGAACAAGTTTGGGAGCGCACTTGCGTTTCTGGGAAGAAACTCGCTGGCAATCTATTTCCTGCACCAGCCTCTGATAGCGCTTGCGCTGCTTTTGCTCGGCATCCCGGCAAGCATTTAAGAAAATTCAAACGCACTTTTAGCGGAAAGAAATGATTTAATATCAAGCTGAGACAATTCTATGTCAATGAGCGGGCAAAATCTTGCTGTTTTAGGCGCTATTGCGATTGCCGCAGTTGCAGTAATATTCTTCATCTTCTTTTTTGGCAAGCAACCTATGCAGGAAGGGTATGCGACAACGACAATATCGCAGCCGCCAGGCGGAATGCCGCCCGGTGCCGGAAGTTACCAGTACAACATTCCGCAAATAGATTCCAACAGGCCGCTCCCCAATTTGCCAGAGGGCGAATGGGTCACAAAAACCCTTGGAGATATCGAGATAAGATACTTCACAACCTCGATAATCAGGGGGATGAGCGAATCCGGAACGGATTATTTCATCACTCTAAAGAACAAGGGTCCCAACGAAGCGATCGTTAATTTCTCCTTGGACCAGGAGCTGGCAAAATATGTTCCGCAATGCAACCTGCACTTCTTCTCGTTCCAGAATCCGGGCGTCAAAATAGCGCCAGGAGCAGAGAAGAAATTGTGGTATTTCGCATCCATAGACAGCGGCACATGCAATTTCACTGTGAACTTCAAGCTGTGGCTTGGCGCAGATGAAAACAGCGTTGAGCTTCCTGTGAGATTCGGCGCTGTCGATGATGAGTTCAGGAACAAGGAAACCAGCATAGTACAGGGATTTGTCAAAGACGAAGGCGGGAAGCCTGTAAAGAATGCGAGGGTAGACTTCTTGATGAATTGCGGAAGGATGGGATATCGCGCTGACACGGATGAGAACGGATTCTACGCCGCGGCTGTGCTTGCAACAGAAGACATCAACGCGATATACGGGACGCGGGAAACAGCCTGCGACGCATACGACTATTTTGTTTCGGTGGATGCGGAAGGGTATGAATACTATTTCAAAAACCATATAGCACCGATAAGGGCGCAATACGTTGACATGAACATAACGTTGCAAACAAAGGCAAGCGCCGCATCATTTTCAAAGAAATGGGAAACAAAAACCGATGACAATTACGGATTTTTCTGGGTCAAGCCGTCTTCGGATTGGAGCGTGTTTGCGGCGGACCAAGCGAAACACCCCCCAGAGCTAGGCAAACCGACGAACTTTTACCTTTTTGATTCCAACGGAAACGTCTTGTGGAAGCAGGCGACAGGGAATGAATGCTGGGGTATAGACATAGCGCAGGACGGCAGCAAGGTCGCTGCTGGATGCCACGACAAATACGTTTACTCTGTTGACAAAGCAGGAAATTTGTTATGGAAATATGAAGAGCCTGTAATGGTTAGAAGCGCATGCCTGTCCAAGGACGGGACAAAGATTCTTTCCGGAGGATTGCAAAAGCTTCATCTTTTCAATTCACAGGACGGAACCAAGAAAGACGTGAATTGGATTGACGAATGGTTCCGAAACTGCGCGTTCTACAGCGACGATTCTGGCTTCATTGTGGGCGCGCGAACTGTCGCGGCGTTTGATATCAACGCAAACAAGCTCTGGGATTACGTAATAGGCGAGTTCCCGATGTTCTTGGGCGTTGACAACTCAAAGAATGTTTATGCGAGCGGGAAAAGCAGGACATTGTTCTCGTGGGACGCAAATGGCGGCTTGCGTTGGAAGCACAGGATTCCCGACCATGTCGCAGGGGCAGGCGCTTCGACGCCTGACGGAAGCAGGATTGCGATAGGGACAGTGGGAGGAATGGTTTATCTTTTTGACAACGCCGGGAACCTGTTGTGGAAGAGAAGCACGGCGACGGTTGGCGAGGAAGGCGGAACGGTCGGTCACAACGCTGTCGCGATTTCGGCAGACGGAAAGCGCATTGTGGTTGGCACCGCGCCTGGCAATTGCGTTATCGTGTACAATGAAAAGGGGACGATTGCTTGGAAAAGCTGCGAACAGGCGCAAAAAATCACGGGCTTGCTGGAAGGCGTGACAAACGTGCAGATTTCCCCCGACAACAGCAAGATAATCGCATCATACGGCGACAATTACATTAGGATGTTTGAAGCGCTGTAACTCAAATATTAATCATGTTCTTCTATACTATCCGTATGAAAAACCGGGTTGTTTGGTTTCTGATTATAGGAATGGCTTGTTCCAAACGTCGGTGTGAAGAACCAATAAATTAATATCAAATATTTGTAAAGGAGAAGTGACGATATGTCATTGACAAAAGAGCAGGCAATGGATGCGCTGAAAAATTGTTTCGATCCGGAGATACCAATCAATGTCGTAGACTTGGGATTGATTTATGATGTCAAAGTTTCCGGCGATGAGGTTTCTATAAGGATGACGCTCACATCGCCGCAATGCCCGTTGGCAGGGCATATCATGGAGGACATAAAGAGGAAAGTCGAGGCGGCGGGCGCAAAGAAAGTCTTCGTGGAGCTTGTCTTTGACCCGCCCTGGACGCCTGACAGAATCAGCGAAAAAACCAGGAAAGAACATGGATTCTAGTTGCCATAGAAAGAGTTATAAATGCATATCGACTAATATGTAGAAGTCCAATTGGCATACGAGTTACAAATAACCCCTTTCTTTCTAAAGAAAGAAAGTCGTTAACGGTCAAAGAAAGATAAAGACGAAAGGGTTATCACAGGAAAAACGGCGACAAGACTGGTTGATTTGGCGTCAGTCAGTCGTTATGCCGGGGAGCCAGACGCTTGCTGGTGGTGGAGCAATCTGTTTTTGGCTAATCACACTTAGTGTGAGATATGCGCATGTGCATACACGAATAAGTGTCAGCTGACACACACTCAAAGTGTGTGTCGAGTCGCAACGATAATTTACAAACCAAGGTGAACTGTAAATGCCTGAGGTAAAGCATCCAAGACGAGGAAGCCTCGCGTTCAAACCGAGGAAAAGAGCGAAAAGGATTTACGCAGTCGTCAATAGATATCCCGATGTTAAAGAACTGAAGCCTCTTGACTTCGCCGGATACAAGGCCGGGATGACGCATATCATGGCAATCGACAAGCGAAAAACATCAACGAGCGGCCAAGAGATTTTCGTCCCTGTCACGATAATCGACTGCCCGCCAATAACCGTTTTCGGTCTCAGGGCATACATCGTTGACAACGGAAAAAAATCAGCCCTCGACGTTTTCTCTCAGAATTTCTCCAAAGATCTCTCGCGAAAAATTCCTGTTCCTAAAAACTACAATTCTTCTGAAGCAATGAAAAAACTTGACGCAATGAGCAAAGACATTACCGACGTCAAGCTCATCGTTCACACCAACCCGAGAAAATCCGGATTCGGGAAAAAGACCCCGGAGATATTCGAAATCGCAATCGGAGGAAACGCCAAGGAAAAAATCGAGTATGCCAAGCAAAAACTCGGCGCAGAGCTGAAAGTGGGCGACATATTCAAGCAAGGGGATTACGCTGACGTGATAGCGGTCACGAAGGGACATGGCATGGCAGGAACCCCAAAAAGGCACGGAGTCAAGATAATGGGGCGCAAGGAAGGAAAAAACGCGCGAGGCATCGGCTCAATGGGGCAGAAGCGTCCGGGAAAGGTGAGATGGACAGTGCCATTGCCCGGGCAAATGGGCTTCCACACGCGGACAGAGCTCAACAAGAGAATCCTCAAAATCGGCGAGGGGAGCGAAATCAATCCCAAAGGAGGATTTTTGCATTACGGAATCATCAAGGAAAATTACGCCATGATGGAGGGATCGCTGCCCGGAACCAGCAAGAGATTGATCAGGCTTAGAGTCTCGATAAGGCAGCCAAGGCAAGAACCGGCTCCGGAAATAAAATTCATTTCGGTCGAAAGCAAGCAGGGCGCGTGACAAAACGGTGAATAATATGGTTACAGAGGGAAAAGAGGGGAGCGCAGGAGGAACTCATAATTCCCGAAAAGTTCCTGTGTACGATTTGAACGGAAAGCAGGCGAAAGAAATAGAGCTTCCGGAAGTTTTCTCAACGCCTGTCAGGCTCGACCTTATCAAGCGCGCAGTACTTGCAATCCAATCGGCGAACAGGCAGCCATACGCCGCAGACGTGATGGCCGGAAAGAGAAGTTCCGCTCACTATCACGGCGAAAGGGCGACAAGATACTCGATGATGAACAAGGAGATGGCAAGAGGCTCGAGGATACACAATCAGGGATTCTTGAATCTTACGTTGAGAATAGCTCCTCACGCAGTCAAGGGCCGCGGAGCGCATCCTCCAAAACTGGAGAAAATATTCACGGAAAAAATCAATAAAAAGGAAAGGCAGCTGGCAACGCTGTCCGCCATATCGGCAAGCGCCAATTTCGGACTGGTGTCAAGAAGGCATAGGATAGAAAAAATAAAGCTTCCGATAATATTCGAAGATTCGTTCCAAGCGCTAAAAAACACGAAGGACGTGGTAAAGGCGCTGGAAGCGGTCGGGCTGAAAAGCGATTTGGAAAGGGCGGGGCAGAGAAAAATACGGTCGGGAAGGGGGAAGATGCGCGGGAGAAAATACAAAAACAAAATCGGTCCAATCATAGTCATCGCGAAAGATGAGGGCATCGGGAACGCGGCGAGAAACATACAGGGCGTGAATGTGGCATATGCCAAGAATTTGAATTCAAAATACCTCGCGCCCGGATGCATGCCGCGCCTGTCGGTGTGGAGCGAATCGGCGATAATCTCGCTGAGAAACGCGCGCAAGCGCTAGTAGAAACAGACCCGTGGTCTGTTTCAATCGACAATACACAAGGCATTGGGATGTCTTGTGCATGGAAATCACGGATTTCCATTGTCATGTGATGAAAATGGATGAAAAAATTGGAAAACCGGAAAAAAAGAAGCTTGGAGCGAAAGAGAGGAAAAACTATTCGACGATTGGCGATAATGAAGCTGCCTGGGGCGTGCTAAAGCATCCTCTAATGACAGAGAAAGCGATAGGGCTGGTCGAAAAGGAGAACAAGCTCACTTTCATAGTGAACAGGCAATGCAACAAGCGCCAGATAAAGGACGCTGTTGAAAAGTTGTTTGCGGTCAAGGTCGCCCGCGTGACGTCGGAAATAACTCGCGACGGGACAAAAAAAGCCTATGTGAGATTGTCAAAAGAATTTTCGGCGTCGGAGATTGCGACGAGGCTTGGAATGCTATAAGGCGATGTAAATGGGAAAAAGACAAATTGTCCGTGCGAGAGGAAAGGGCTCATTCACTTACAGGGCTCCTTCCCACCAATGGGCAGGACGCGTCGAATACCCTGCAGTCAGCGACAAAAATGTAGAAGCGACCATAATGGACATAATGCACGATGCTGGAAGGAACGCGCCGGTTGCGAAAGTGAGATTCATGGATGGCGAGGAGATTCTTATAATTGCGCCGGAAAACATAAAGGTCGGGGACAAGCTGTCCTGCGGAATATCAGCGCCAGTCGTTCCAGGCAACCTGCTGACGCTTGCAGAAATTCCGGAAAGAACTTTCATATGCGCGATAGAGGCGCGGCCGGGCTCGGGACCGAAATTTTGCAGGTCGTCCGGAACATATGCGATAGTCGTTGCGCATGACATAGGGAAGACAACAGTGCAGATGCCTTCGGGCGAACTCAAGGAATTTAAGCCGCTGTGCAGGGCAACCATAGGCGTTCCGGCAGGCGGCGGGCGCAAAGACAAGCCGTTCGTGAAAGGCGGCACCAAGCTTCACCTGATGCGCGCGAGAGGGAAATTGTTTCCGCGCTCAAAGGGAGTGTGCATGAATCCGGTCGACCACCCGTTCGGCGGGAAGACAAAGCCGGGTCACCCAAAGACCGTCTCAAGAGACGCGCCACCTGGGCAGAAGATCGGCTACATCGCAGCGAGAAGGACGGGGCAGAAGAACAAATAGCGCAGACGTGCATAAATGTCAGCTGAAACAGACCAAGGGTCTGTTTCAAATCACAACTATGATTTACAAACCGAGATGAATTGGAAATGGCAAAGAAATACGCTTTCAGGGGCAAATCAGCCGAAGACTTGAAGAAAATGAGCATGGACGAGTTTGCACAGCTCTTGTGCTCAAGAATGCGCAGAAGCCTGTCCAGAATGGGCGCTCAGGAGAAAATACTCTTGAAGAACATCAGAGCGAACCCCGGAAAGTTTCACAAGACGCACAGCCGCGAGATGGTCATATTGCCC
>JAZDGV010000095.1:0-2944 GCA_043806535.1 Candidatus Aenigmatarchaeota archaeon | reverse complement strand
AATGTCAGATGACAAGTTCGCACGTCTATACTAAGCTTTAAATAAGCTGTTCGAAATAAATAATCGTTATGCAAGATTCAAAAGGAAAATTCTGTTCGACGTGCGGAGCCAATCTGGTTTCGGAGGAAACCTTTGTGGAGTTCTCGTGCCCGAAATGCGGAAACACAATCGTGGGAAGATGCAAGAAATGCAAGAACATGAGCAACAAATATAAATGCGCCGAATGCGGTTTCGAAGGACCGTAGGTGACTGGCTTACACCGAAGGTGTAAGCAAAATCATAACAATCATTTATACAACAAGGTGTGCGCAAACAGACGCATACCTCGGGTATGCGTCAATCAACAATATTATGTGATGAAGATGGGTAATGTGATGGTAACATTCATGGTGATGCCCGAAAGCGCTGACACCGACCTGGAAAAAATCAAGGCGGGGATAAGGAAACTGGGTCCGCAAAACGTCGACGTGCAACCTATCGCATTCGGGCTGAATGCGCTGAAGTTCAGCGCAATTGTCCCTGACGCGGAAGGCGGGACCGAAAAGCTGGAAGCGGCGTTGAAAAAGATCGAGGGCGTCGCCGGCGTCGAAATAACAGAAATGTCGAGAACTTTGTTCTAGGAGAGCGATTTCCGCCCTTTGCAGATTCTGCATCCATAATCCAGGATGCATTGGGAGCATACTTGGGCGCCGCATGCGCTGCAACCCGCAATCTCAGAAACTTTTCCGCAAGATGCGCACGGTATTCGCATATCAAAACCTCTTCGCGTGTATTTTCCTGATGTGCCCCCTATGGCCGACGAGTTTGTAAACTATGGCGCCAGCGACTAAAAAGCCTGCCCCGTATGCCAGCACGTCAAGACCCACGTTCCCGAGCATGAACAAACAGAACAACATCCCCAGCGCTGGTATTACCGGGAATTTTCCGATGTTTAATGGCACTTTGAAAGCCCTTCTCTGTTTCATTTTGTATCTCAATATTATCACCGATGCGTTTATTGCAAAAAACGTCACGAACACAGTGAAATTGGTAAGATTGGCAACAGTTTTGATATCCCCTTTAAGCACGAACAGCATCGAAAAAATCATCAGCGAGAATATCGCAACCCATGGCGTTCTCGTTTTCGGATGAACCCTGGCGAGAACCATTGGAAGCGTTCTTGCTTCAGCCATGCCATACGCAAGCCTCGAGCTTGCCACCAAGAGTAGAAGAACCGTGTTGCCCGTGGCGAAAAGCGCTATTATGGAAAAGAGCCAGACGGGAATTCCTCCCTTTGCGGCAACCAAGGAGAGTGGGGCTTGGGAAGCGCTGAGCGTTTTCCAGTCGATTGCGCTTATCACTGAAACCGCGACCGAGATGTATATGATTGTCGTGATTGCGATCGAAAGCAAAAGCGCCTTTGGAATTGTTTTTCTGGGATTTTTCGTTTCCTCGGAAAGCTTGACCACATCCTCGAATCCTATGAAGGCGAAAAATATCAAAGCCGCGGCTTCAAATATTCCGGAAATCTTAGGAGTTTCAAAATAGTTTATGCTTCCGATGTAAGGAAGACCTATCGCTATGATTATCAGGAGCCCTGCTATTTCTATCAGCGTTGATATATCAGCGAACCACACGGACTGCTTGATTCCAATGAAGTTAATGACTGATACCGTCGCAATCAACGCAAGCGCTGCGCAGATTATCGGATATTTGAAAAGCTCGCTGAAGTATCCCGCGAATCCCAGCGCAACCGTGGACGCGCCAACTACCCCGCTTATTAAAATCAGCCATCCGACCATGAACGCGATTGGCTGCCCCATTGATTTTCTTACGTACACGTATTCCGCGCCGGCTTTCGGCAGCAGTGAAGACAGTTCTGCATAGCTCAAACCCGTGAAGGCGGCGAGAAAAGACGCGAGCAGAAAGGATATCCAGACAGCGTTTCCCGCCATGCCGGCGGCTTGTCCGATAAGAACGTACACGCCTGTGCCGATAATTATGCCGATGCCGCAAAGAAGCGACTCAACCAAACCTAGCTCCCGTTTCAATGTTACCGGCTTCTTCATAAGAATCGATCAAAGAAAAATGGGTTTACTTCTTGCTTACCATTTCCTGGCCTTCAATTTCTTCCAGTTTCAATATCGCCTTGGCAAGCTCGATGCCGCCGACTATCTCCGGGATCACAACGATTTCCGCGCCGGCGCGATGCAGCCTTCTTATCGCGTCCTCGGAATCCGCGCGCGCGCCGATCATCAAGTCCGGGTTGATGTCTTTGGCTGTCAAAACCAGGGAGATGTTATCGGTGTCCTTGTCGAGCACGGCTATCAGACCTTTCGCCCGCTTTATGCCGGCCTTTTCAAGCGTCCTCGTGTCCAGCGCGTCGCCTTCTATCGCAAAACCGCCCATCTCCTTGAGGACAGTCACGGTTTCCGGATTTTTGTCCACCACAACAAATGGCATCTTGTTGGAATTCATTATATTTGCGATTTTCTCTCCCACGCGCCCGTAGCCGCAAATTACGAAATGATCTTTCAAATCTTCCAGTCTTCTTGCCATGTCTTTCTCCTTTATGTTGATCCTGCCGAGCCTGTCGACAATCTCGGCTGCTAGGAATGATATAATAATTATAAAACCAATCCCATTAATAAATGCGAATATCCTCACTGTCGACAATTCGTAGAATTTCTGCGAAACAAAGCAGTTTGAACTTGTAAGCGCGCACATCGTCCAATATGCCGCATCGTTCATTGACGCTTTGTCAAGGATGATTATGCCGAACGTCGAAATCAGGAATATCAGCAGTATGATTATGGCGAATATGGCTTCTATCGACAGCTTGCTGATTCTTTCGGAAATCGGTTCGAACATATCTTAAATTATTTGCATTTTGAATAAATAATAAGCCTTTCAACCTTCGTACAAACAGAAGCAGGCGCAAACAGGCACATGCGCAATTAGACAT
>JAZDGV010000094.1:0-2798 GCA_043806535.1 Candidatus Aenigmatarchaeota archaeon | reverse complement strand
GCCTGAAAAACGTACAAAAGCAGCGAAAAGCCGCCGACCAAGAAAAGCATTATCATCACAATCGAATGCTTCAAATATTTTTTTTCCATCTCAACACCACTGGTTTCAGTTGGTTTCTTGTTTCAACTCGTTTCAGGTAACATTATACACTGTTTCAGGTATAAATAATTGTCAAATTCAAGGAAATTATTTGCAAAACCGTCAGGTGAAATGCATGAGGCCCGTGATAGAACTGGAACAGGTAAGCAAGACTTACAAGATGGATGAAGTGGAGGTAAACGCATTGAGAGATGCGGATCTAAAAATAAAGAGGTCCGATTGGGTGACAATAATGGGACCTTCCGGCTCAGGAAAATCGACTTTAATGCATCTCATAGGCTGTCTTGACAGGCCGTCGTCGGGAAGAATACTGCTGGACGGGGTTGATATTTCCAAGCTCAACGACTCAGAGTTAGCAAGACTTAGGGCAAAAAAAATCGGTTTCATCTTCCAATCTTTCAACCTTTATCCGACTCTTACGGCCAGAGGAAATGTTGAGCTGCCGATGATGATTGCCGAGGAAGGCAGGCAAAAAATGGAAAAGCGTTCTTTAGAGCTGTTGAAACTTGTCGGACTGGAAAATCGGGCGAATCACCTTCCTTCGCAATTGTCCGGAGGCGAGAGACAGCGCGTGGCGATTGCAAGAGCGCTGGCAAACGACCCTGCGCTTCTGCTGGCCGATGAGCCGACCGGCAACCTGGACTCAAAATCCGGAAAGGAGATAATGAAACTGTTTGTCGAATTGAACAGGGAAGGAAGAACAATAGTGGTTGTAACGCATGATTCCATCATAGCGTCCCATAGCAAGAACGTGGTTAAGATAAAGGACGGAAAAATCAGGGAGGGAAAAATATGAGAAAGATCGCAGTATCGTTTGCGTTGATAGCGCTATTGATGGCAAGCGCGGTTTTGGCAGCCGAGCCTTTGATTCAAGCGACCTTTTCCCCGAATCCGGCAGTCGCAAGCCCCGGAAATGACGGTTATTTCCAGTTGGCCATAAAAAACTCCGGGACAGTCGCAGCCAACTCTGTCAAGATATCGCGCATTTCTCCTGATTTGGACATAATTCCCTCCGGCGATTGGGTAAGCACTTTGAGTTCCCTGGGTTCGGGGGATTCGGCGACATCCTTTTTTAAATTTCATGTGGCTGAAAACGCTTCTTCAGGCTTGCGCGCATTGACGTTCTATATAGATTACGGCTCCGACTCCGGCGTCAGAACTATCAATCCGAATTTGATAGTCAGCGTCCAGTCGCCATCCAAGCTGGAACTCACAACCATAACGCCTTCGTCGTTGACACCCAGCGAAAAAACAAACATGATATTCACCATAGCGAACAAAGGCGATAGTTCTATCTCAAACGCGATTTTCACGTGGACCAGCGCAGACAACACGATATTGCCGCTGGGCTCTGACAACAGGGTGCTGATACCTGTCATAGGCGTTAACTCTGAATACAGCATTCCCGTGGAAGTCGCTGTAAGTCCGGGCGCCACCCCAGGCGTTTATCCGTTAAGCATTGTCATTCAATATCCGGACAAATCCGGGGCGATGCTGAACATAAGCTCGATTGCGGGCATAAAAATTGGCGGCGGGACGGATTTCGACGTGAGCCTTCAAGACTACACATCCACTAGCATCTCGTTGACAGTCGCAAACATCGGCATAAATGCGGCTGACAGCATAACAATAAGCGCGCCCGAGCAGCAGGGTTTCGCGATAACCGGCGCGACAAGCGTTTTCCTTGGAAGCCTCAGCCCAGGCGATTACACAATGGTGACATTCAATCTAGCGTCCATGAATTCAACCATGTCGGGTTTCCAGCAGTCGCAGATGAATTCGACTGCGAGAAACCCGTCCGGCGAAGGTTATGCAAGGGGAAGTAATGCTACGGCGCAAAACGCGCTGAAAGTCCAAATATCGTATACCGATACCGCCGGATTCAGGCAAGTCGTTCAGAAGGAAATCCAGGTGAAGTCGCTGTCTTCCGGCATTCAAACGTATTTCACCCAGTCGCAGAGAAGCAACGCGTCGGGCATTTGGCTGTATGTCGGCGCGGGCGCAGTTCTGATTGCAGCGGTCGCGATATACTTCAAATTTTTCAGAAGGAAGAAAAAATGAAGTTTATCGACATTCTCAAATTGTCTTTGAACAGCCTGACGCACAGAAAGCTGAGAAGCTGGCTGACGGTTTTGGGGATAGTGATAGGCGTTACTGCGGTCGTTGCGCTGGTATCCCTTGGAGAGAGCGCGCAGGCAAGCATCACGTCTCAGCTTGGCGGCTTGGGAGCGAACACGATAACCATATCGCAAGGCAGGATAAGAGCGTTTGGCGGCGGCACTTTCGGAGAACGGGAACAAGGCGCACAAACAGACAAGAACCTGACGGAAAGCGATTTGAGAATAATAAAAAGCGCTTCGGGAGTGGAATATGCAAACGGCATAGTGTCCGGAAATGCAAAAGTCTCTTTTTTGGGCCAGACGGTTTCCTCGAGCATAACAGGCGTTGACACTTCCGCATGGAAATTCATGGAAACCACAGCGCTTGCTTCGGGAAGATATCTCAGCCAGGGCGACGCATATGTCGCGGTGATTGGCAACAGGATTGCGAACGAAGTTTTCAAGCAAGCGATAACGCTGAACAGGCAGATAACAATCGGCGGGCAGAATTTCGCGGTTGTCGGGATACTGAAAGCGGCCGGGTCTTTCGGGCAGGAGGATTCCAGCGTCTACATTTCGAAGGATGTGGCGAGAAACATA
>JAZDGV010000093.1:0-5884 GCA_043806535.1 Candidatus Aenigmatarchaeota archaeon | reverse complement strand
AAAACGACGATGTCTTCAAAACGCTGCTTCTTCTCTTCAGCGGGCTCCGCAGCCTCGATTTCTTTCTTTACAGGCGTGAACTCGATGAAATCGACGTGCAACTGCAAAATTCTCATAAGTATCTTGTGATTTTTCAACTTTAAAGAATAAATCCTTTTAACCCCATCAGCTTGAAGAAGTCTTTTAATCAGGAAGCAAGAGAATAATAATTGACGCAGCCCCGTAGTGTAGTGGTCAAAGTGGTCCGATGAAGGCGCGACCAAACACACAAGGCTCTGGACCTTGGGACAGCGGTTCGAATCCGCTCGGGGCTATGCGCATATAAAAAAAAAATAAAAAAGAATCGCCGAAGGGGGCGATTCTTCACGCTCCTACTTTGTGGCTACAACGTAGATTTTATATAATGCAGCCAGTCCGACCAACACGTAAATCGCCTTTACGAGCATTGGCACAGACCCGAAAACGACCTGTATGACGTCCAAGCCGAGCAAGCCGACCAAACCCCAGTTCAGTCCGCCCACGACTATCAGAATAAATACGATCCATTGCAAAGCGGTTTTCTTAGCCATGGTTTGACCACCTTAGAATAATTTTTATGCCGCGTATATAAAATTCATTGCACGGCAGGGCGTAGGGACGCTTTCCTGTGCGGATTCAGGGTAATGTCAGCTTCTGCGGCTTCAAGCACGTCAGCCACGGTTCTTAGCGCCTCGAACGGATGCTTTCCGCACGCGGTCTCGGCAGAAAGCATGACCGCATCCGCGCCCTGATAAGCGACATTCGCTATGTCTATGACTTCCGAGCGTAGCGGAATCGGGTTTTCGACCATGCTCTCCAGCAATTGCGTGGCGACAACGGAGAATTTCTTCGCTTCTTTAGCCTTCTCGATTATCATCGTCTGGTTCTGCGGAAGGGTTATGAAAGATGTTTCAAGCGCCAAGTCGCCGCGTGCTATAATTATCCCGTCGGATTCGTCGATTATTTCATCAATGTTCTTCAAAGCCTCGCGGCATTCTATTTTCGAGATTATTCTCGCCTTCTCGTTTGACAGCAGTTTTCTCGCTTCAATCACGTCGCCCGCGTTTTTCACAAACGACAGCGCAAAATAATCCACCCCCTTGCCGGAGAATCTTTTCAGATTTTCCTTGTCAGCCTCTGTCAGGGAAGGAAAATCCGTTTGCGTGTCGGGAAAATTCATCCCCCTGCAGGATTTCAAAATCTCTTTCGCCGCCATCACTTCGCAGAGTATGTCGTTCCCGTTGACTTCTTCAATCAAAAATTGCACCATGCCGTCGCAAACGAAAATCCTTTCTCCTGGAGAAATGAAAGGAATCGCCAAGTCCATGTCGGAAACCTGGATTTTTCCAGCAGCGCTATCTGTGGAAAAGATTATTTTCTCCCCGACCTCGAGTTTTCTTGGAGATATGGCGCCTATTCTCGGTTTCGCGCCGGGCAGGTCGTGAAGAACCTCGATTTTCTTTTTTGAAATCCTCGCGGCGCATCTTATTCTTGCCATCTGCTTCATAACACTCTCCGGCGATTCGTGCGACAGGGTTTGCCTGAAAATGTCTGCGCCGGCGACCATGGCGCGTGACAGGTTTTCAACGCTGTCGATGGACTCGCCTACGGTTGCGATAATCTTGGTGGTTCTCACAAGAACTGTGTTTTTCAGGCGCCTATTTAAGTCTTCCCAGAACCAATTAACAAATTGTCGTAGTTTTGGTAAATCGGACGGGGAAGTGATTCTATGAAGATCGTGGTTTTGCGCATCGGACACAGGGTATTCAGAGATCAGCGCATGACTACTCACTGCGCGTTGGTCGCGCGCGCATTCGGCGCGGATGAGATAATAGTCTCCGGTGAAGCTGACAACAAGCTTGTCGAGAGCGTGCGAAAAGTTGCGCTGGCCTGGGGCGGAGATTTCAAAGTTAGGGAGGAGAAGAACTGGAAAAATTTGGTAAGAAACTGGGGCGGCTTGGTAATTCATCTCACAATGTACGGAATGCCGTTCGATAAAAAGATGCCGCAAATTAAAAAATCGGCGAAGTCGAAAAACATTCTGCTCGTAGTTGGCGCGGAGAAAGTTCCCAGGGAACTCTACGATGCATCGGATTACAACATATCGATAACAAGCCAGCCACACAGCGAAGTGGCGGCGCTGGCGGTTTTTCTGAGCGAGCTTTTGAAAAACCAAAAGAAATTTGCGGGCGCAAAATTGAAAATAGTGCCGCAGGAAAGGGGAAAGAAAATCGTTGAAGCCGACTTTAAAAAAACTTCCTGATTTTTCCGACCAAGTCAACATTGGCCATATATTCGTCGTATCCTTCGATGACGCATTTTTGGAGTTTGTGCGTTTTTCTCCGGTTGCACCCGTCATATTGTATTTTCTTCGTTCCCAGTTCCTTGGAGCCGCGATAAATCGTTGCAACATCGCCTACAAGGAAGGCTTCGTCACCTTTTTTATAAAAAAATCTCCCGCATTCGGAATAGTTGCCCTTGAGCGCGAATCCACGTCTTTCAAGCATCGACATGATTTTTGTCTGGCTGTCTGCCGGCTCCAGACTAAGAATGTCCTCAAAGAAATCCGCTATTGCGCCTCCAATCACTTTCAATCGGCGTGAGTTCATAAATTCGGATGGGCGCAAAGATATAAAACCCTTTCAAAAACAGGAAAATCATTGCAGCTTAGTGGAAAATGTTTTTTTGATGTATTCCAGAAGCTTCTCTGTGGTCATCACGCCGTTGTGGTCGCTTCTGTTCGAGCCTTTTGGTCCGGTCACGGCGGAATTTTCCCTTCCGACAAGGAAGGTTTCCTGGGGTTTGTCCGACCTGTACTCTCTTACCGGCATATATTTTCCGTCAATACGAAGATTGGATCTTGATCCAGCCGCGTAGCCGTTCCTTCTAAGGATCAATATCGCTTGCCCTTGGCAAATCACGCGTGGAAAATTCATGAAACAGACTATGTCTGGAAAGGCTTAAATACGCATTTCAAAATCGCTTTGACAGCAGGACAACCCTGCTCGGGACGTCCTCGTTCCTTATCTCATAACCGCAATTATCGGAGATTTCCTGCGAAAATCTTCTCACGTCATCCATAGTCGGCACGCTTGATGCCGTAAGTCTGCTGCGCGAATGGCCCATCCAAGCGTAGCCTTTGCACTCGACAAAATCGAATCCCGATTTTCCGATTATCTTGCCGTATTTCTCCGGCTGCCGCATGTTCAACCCATTGACAAGCGTGATTCTTATCACTTTCCTGCATTTGAAGCTCTCCAAAAGCTCTATGGATTTCATCTGTTTTTCCCATGCGCCAGCAATTTTCGGCGCATCGACTTTCTTGAACGTTTGCTTGTCAGGAGCGCAAAGCGATATGTAAAAATTCGTCGGCTCTGCGCCAAGAGCTTCGATCCTTTCCGGCACCATGCCCTTTGTCACAAGGAACGTCGATTTTTTCATCCTTTTCAACTCTTGGAGCAGGGACGAGAGATGCGGATAAAGCAGCGCGTCGCCAACAAGGCTCAATGCGAAGTTCGTCGGTTCCATCGCCTCCCAGAACCTTTTTCTGTCCACATTCGGGTGGCCGCCAAATCCCGACACTATTTTTTGCTGCGCCTTCATTATCTGCTCAATCAGTTCCTTCGGCTCATCAAATTTTTCCTGCTTCGCCGCCGGCCTGAAGCTTCTCCAGCAATACACGCACTGGTTCAGGCATTGTATGCTTGGCGTGCATTGCGCGCAGCGGTGCGATTCTATGCCATAAAACTTCTGCTTGTAGCAAGGCTGGTTTCTTATCAAGCTGGAGCGCGTGAAGTGGCACAGCTTTACGGCGCTGTGCTGGTTTTCGCCGACAATCTTGTATCCCTGCTTTTTCAGAAGCTCCACTGTCTTGCTCATAGCATCTATTCCTTATCCGGAAAATCAAGATAAATCCTTTCGCGCGCGATAGGTTTTTAACTCCCGTTCCATTAGGAATATTCAGTGATTGCATGGATTTCTTGGTTAGACAAGCGATGACAAAGGATGTTGTGAGCAGTGATGCCGATATCACTGTCAGAGAAGCGTCAAAGATAATGTCAGACAACAGGGTCGGATGCCTGGTGCTGATGAAAAACGGCGCGCCGGTGGGGATGCTCACAGAGTCTGACATAATGAAAAAGATTGTTTCTGCGGGATTGGACGCGGACAAGGTTAAAGTCGCGGAAGTGATGTCGAAACCTTTGATTTCAATCTCGCCCGATGATGCCATAGAGGAAGCATCAAGTGTCATGGTAAGCAAGAACGTCCGCAGGCTGGCTGTTGTGGAAGACGGCACACTTGTGGGAATTTTGACGCACACGGACATAGCGCGTAATGTGCCTGACATGGTTGACATACTCAACCAGAGAATAAGGATGCGCCAAGTAAACATAGAATACAAACTTCATGGCTCTGGAATCTGCTCGTCCTGCCACAAGTATTCGGAAGCGCTCAGGCGCGTGAGCGGCGGTTTTGTGTGCGAAAGATGCGTGGACGAATACAAGCTGAAGCAGCGCTCCATGAATTGAATCATTTTGCGGAAACTATCCTGATTATGTCCCCGTTCTTAAGCTCGTGGTCTGACGATATGCGCATCTTTGTCCTGGCGTCTATCGCACATATGAAATTCTTCTCAAAATCCGTGTGGACATGCCCTGCGAATTGCTTCGCTGTCGTTCCCCTTGGAACAAGGTAGGCGTCCGGCAGAATGTTGTTTTTCGAGTCGGAAAAATTGTTCTCGTTCTCAACAGGGTATATCACGATGTAGTCGAGAAATTCGAACACCGCCCTGTTCAAACAAGGTTGCACGCCTGTCGACCCGTATTCCTTCAAAAACAATTTGATTTTTTCAAGCGCCTCCTTCTGCTTCAAGGACACGCTTGATTTTATGGAGAACTGGCCTGCGCCGGGAAAATAATCTATTATTCCGGCTTTGTTGGCGAGCCTGAGCGCAATTTCATAGTCAGCGCAACACGCTATCACAAGCCGCTCGCTGAATTTTCTTTTTATGCTCTCGTAATTCTCCTTTGCTGCCGGCAGGTCCATCTTGTTGGCGGCTATCAGAATCGGCTTGGAAATTTTTCTGATGAGCGTCGCCATTTCGCGCAAGTCGCTTGTTTTTGAATGCGCGTGCTTGATATCGTCCTCTTTTATTCCCAATCCTGTCAGTTGTTTCGTTAGCGCAGACACTATGTCTTTTGTCCTGTCGAGCTTTTTTATGATCCCGTAAATCCATTCGTCGATTTCGTTCTCCAGCCATTCAACATCTTTTGCCGGGTCATAGCCGGAAGTTTTTCGTCCGTTCTCGTCGGAAGTGCCTGACGCGTCTAGGACATGAATAAGCGCGGACGCTCTGCGCAGGTCGTCTAGGAACTGGTTGCCCATTCCTTTTCCAAGATGGGCGTCGGGGACAAGCCCTGCGACGTCCAGAAGCTCGACCGGAATCAATCTTGCCCCATTGACGCATTGCGAATTTCTCGGGTTGCATCTTGTTTCCAAGCGTTTGCAGGGGCATTCTGCGGTCACATAGCCTGTCGCATGGTTCGGCTCTATTGTCGTGAAAGGGTAATCCGCGATCTTCACATCAAGCAGAGTTATGGCTTTGAAAAACGACGATTTGCCGGCGTTCGGCTTTCCGACTATTCCGACCAAAAGCATTCATATCACTGCACAAAAATTGCGCCTAACTGGAGATTCGCTTCCATTTGTCAGCGAATTCTGCGCTGCCGATTTTTATTATCCCAACACTCTTTTTTGATTTTTTCACGACAAAATCTCTGGATTTGCCGGCAGGGTTCCCGTCGCAGAACAAGTCGACTGAGAACGCGTCGGATATTCTCACCGCTCCGCTGAAGACGAAAGGCTT
>JAZDGV010000092.1:0-11980 GCA_043806535.1 Candidatus Aenigmatarchaeota archaeon | reverse complement strand
ATTAAGAAAGCGTTCCCGAAGGGAGCGTTGGGATACTGCGGAAAGGAGATTTCAGAACTCATAAAAAGAATGTTGTGATTCGGATGCTGATGCGAAGAAAGGAAAAGAAAGTAAGGAAAATGAGAGGCTCTCACACGCATGGGTGGGGCGCAAAGAAGAAGCATCGTGGGAAAGGCTCAAAGGGCGGGAAAGGAAGATCTGGAAAATACAAGCACAAGAAAACATGGTTCATCCACTATCATCCTGAGGAAATGACCCACGAGGGGCACAAAGGCTTCGTAGCCAAGAACGTCACTGTCACAAAGGCTATAAACGTTAGCGAGGTCCAGGAGCTTTTCGAGCGCTCAAAAGCCGCTGACAACACGATTGACGTCACAGCGCATGGATACAACAAGATCCTCGGCGACGGAAAAATCACGAAACCATTAACCGTAATCGCGCCGAAGTTCTCGAAGAACGCCAAGAAGAAAATCGAGGACGCCGGCGGGCAGGCGAATGTAAAATGATCATCGACCCAATATTGAAATTTCTTCCTTCAGTGCAAAAACCTGCGCTAAGACTATCGCTCAGGGAAAAACTCAAGTGGACCGGCCTTATTCTTGTGTCGTATTTTGCAATGTCGCAGATATTCGTTTACGGAGTTTCTCCCGCAGCCGTCGAGCGGCTCGCGTTCCTCGAGCTCATCATGGGAGCAAAGATAGGGTCGCTGATGACGCTCGGCATAGGCCCGATAGTTACAGCGTCGATAATTCTTCAGCTGCTCGTAGGGTCAAAACTCATTGACTGGGATCTCACGAAAAAAGAGCAGAGAAGGAAGTTTGAAGGCGTTCAGAAGCTTGCCGCCATAGTACTGACGGTCTTTGAAGCGATTATCTTTGTTACGTCAGGCTATGTGCCCGCGCCGCCGGATTCGTCAATGCTTTTCATCGCTTTTTTGGTGTTCCAGCTCTCTTTGGGCGGATGGCTTGTCATATTGATGGACGAGGTTGTCTCGAAGTGGGGATTAGGCTCAGGCATATCGCTGTTCATAGCCGCGCAAGTCTCGTCGCAAATAATGGTAAGGACAATCAATCCGTTCGCACCGTGCATTGACAATGCCCTCAAGCTCTGCCTTCCTGACGCTTCCAACCCGCCAAGCGGGCTGATACCGCTGTTCATCTCAAGCCTTGCGAGCGCCGAGATGAGCAATGCAATAATAACGCTCATTCCGCTCCTCTCGACCCTGATAGTTTTCCTGATTGTGATATATGCGCAGGCGATAAAAGTAGAAATCCCCCTGGCATTCGGCGCGATGCGCGGATTCGCCAGAAACTGGCCGCTGAAATTCATCTACACATCAAACATACCTGTCATTCTCGCAGCATCGCTGCTTACAAGCATGCAAGCCGTTGCATTAATGATGTTCAAATCAGGATTCCCGCTGCTTGGCAGTTTCGACGACAACAGGAATCCGGCGTCAGGCTTGATTTACCTGCTCACCATGCCGCGCGAGCTGCCGACACAGACTCTTGCACTGTTCCTTGGAATATTCGTAGTGTGCGGCGCATTGCTGGCGTCCTATTACCTGAAAAGGAACGTTCTCAAAGTTGCGGCAGCGTCAGGCATCCTGGGAATTTTCGCCTGGTTCTTTTTCACGCAGTCATTCTTCACAGCCGCTTCCGTGATAACCGCCGACGACATTGTCAGGATGATTTTCTACACAGTCTGCCTCACAGGAACATCGGTATTGTTCTCAATATTCTGGGTGTCAACATCCAACATGGATTCAAAGAGCGTGGCAAACCAGATTCAGTCGGTAGGAATGCAGATTCCCGGATTCAGGCGCGACCCGAGAATCATAGAGTCAGTGCTCGATAGATACATACCCAATCTTGCGGTGCTCGGAGGGGCGTTTGTTGGGATTTTGGCATCGTTCGCAGACGCGGTAAATGCGTTAGGCACCGGCACAGGAATACTGCTCACGGTAATGATCGTATACAACCTGTACGAGCAGTTGTCGGCGCAGCAGCTCGAGGACTTGCATCCCGCGATAAGAGGGATGCTCGGCAAGTAAACGATATTAAAACCGCGCTATAAATTATCAATGTGCTGGAAAATGTCACTTGTGATAATCTCAGGGGCGCCCGGCGTGGGAAAAAAGACTTTGCAGGAGATAGCGCTTGACCAGCTCAGGGGTTCGAAGCCTGTCACGGCTTTCGAATTGAAAGGTTTTGAGAGCAGCGCCATAGGCGAGATTTCACGCCAGGCCGGCAAAACAAGCGTGATTCTCAGGACGCCTCTTGCGCAGAAAACAAAATCCGGCATCGCCGCAATCCCGCAAAAAACAATGGATTCGCTTAAACCAAAGCTGATAATCATGGTAGAAGCCGACCCTCAGGAGATATCGCAAAGGCAATTGGAGGAGGAGAGGATGGACGTGAATGAAATCGGGTTTATGCAAGATTACTCGCGCTCAATCGCATCGGCGTACTCCGTTTTAAAGGGGATTCCCGTAAAGGTCATATTCAACCGGAAAAACAAAATTCGGGATGCGGCGTTTGAACTGGAAGAGGCTTTGAAGGATGTTTTCTGATTTTTTCGATCTGTTATTCGCTCCGGTATTGGCTCTTGGGAATGTGACCGCGATAACGCTGATATCCATGCTCCTCTCACTGGTCATTGTCGTTATTTACAAGTTCACGGCTGACCAGCCGACCATGAAGGGCCTCAAGGAGCAGATAGAGGCGGAGCGAAAAAAATCCGGCGAGGCGCAAAAAAGCAATGACACCAAGGCGATGAACGAGTCGCTGTCGAAGATGACGGATTTGAACAAGAAATACCTTTCGCTTAGCATGAAGCCGATGCTTTTTTCCTCGCTTGTTTTTCTCCCATTTTTGCCTTGGTTTTTTGAGAGGTTCAAGGACCTGGCAATAAATTTACCGTTCCAGCTCCCGTTCGCCGGTTCGACTTTGAGCTGGTTCTGGTGGTATCTCCTGCTGTCGATACCGTTCAACACCATAATGAGAAAGATTCTTGACGCCGAGATGTGAGAGGAGAAGAACAACCAGCTAGACGCACATCAGAGATGTGCGTCAATTGGCGCTCTCCTTCTAACCTCATTTCCCTTTCTCTATCCTCATTCTCTCGATAGATTTATTTTTGACTGCCGAAAGAAACGTATGCACGAGATTCTGACAAGGGAAGAATGCGACACAAATTATGATTACGGGCGCACGCCGGAGAAGCGGAGCGTCGAGGATTTGATAAAATACGGAGTGATAAATATCGACAAGCCGTCCGGCCCGACATCGCACCAAGTTGTCGCATGGGTGCGCGAGATTCTAGGTTTGAAGAAAGTCGGGCATGCAGGAACTTTGGATCCGATGGTGACAGGCGTTCTTCTGACAACTCTTGAAAACTCGTGCAAGGCGATACCGCTGCTCATGCATCTCGACAAGGAATACGTGGGCGTGATGCGCGTGCATGCCGATATTTCAGACGATAAAATTTCCGAAGCGTTCGAAAAATTCACCGGAAAAATAAAGCAACTTCCGCCTGTCCGCTCGGCTGTCGCGCGAAGAGTGAGGGAGCGGACAATCGCAAATCTTGAAGTGATTGAGATTGAAGGCAGGGACGTTCTGTTTCGCGTCGAGTGCGAAGCCGGCACTTATGTGCGAAAGCTAATCGCCGACATCGGAAAAGCGCTGGGCGTTGGCGCGCATATGGCAGAACTGAGGCGCGTGCGCGTCGGGAACTTCCTGGAAAAGCATTCCATAACGTTGCAAGAATTGAAGGACGCCTGCTGGTATTACAAGAACGAAAACAATGAGGAACAAATCAGGAAAATCATAATTCCTATAGAAACCGCGCTCGAAACCGCCGGCGTGAAAAAGGTGTTCATCAAGGACAGCGCAATCAACAAAGTTTGCAACGGCGCGCCTCTGGGCACGGGCGGGATATGTACGCTTGACGGCAATATCGACAAAGGGGATTTGATAGGAATGTTCTCGCTGAAGAACGAGCTGGTGGCAATCGGAAAGGCTTTATCAAACTCTGATGACATGATTAAGTCAGGCTCGAGCATAGTTGTCGCGACAGACAGGGTAGTGATGAAACTCGGGACTTACGCGTGAAATCACAGCGCGATTCCATAATGATCGGCAATATAATTTCTCGCCCTGAAACCAGGCTTCCCGTCTTTCAAGTACCCTTCTATTTTCCTTTTTATTCTCGGGTTCTCGCCGAGAAGCCCCTGAGCCCACAATTCCATTGACGGCACAGTGCTCAGCGACAAAGTAAGCGTATCGTCGCTCGCGCGCTGCCGGACGGTCATGGATTTCTTTGTAATCTTCCCATCTATCAAGTCCCTGATGTCGTACAGCACCTTTTTTGAGACGTCGGATATCCTTGTCAATCCTTTCTCGTCGTCAAAGGCGACAGTGGACGCCAAGAAATATCTTAGAAATTCATCGCGCAAATCATCGCTCAGGTCTTTGATTTTCCGAGATAGGTCGGCATTCCTCCTGTCTTCCCTGCCGACCGGAAAACCGATATGATTTTCCAGATAGCTCCTGAGCGCTTTCGAGGAATATGTCAAATGAACAGACGCATATTCATTCCCGGTGAATTTTGACGCATTCCTGTAGGAATTGATGTTCTGGTCGGAGAAAAAGTTAAAAGCCTCTTCAAAGACTTTCCTAACCACAGATTCATAGAATTCCAGATTTTCTCCTGCGGTCGTAAGTAACAGGTTTCCTGAAATGTTTCCATCGCCGTAGACAACCCCGAGCGCCCTTGCGACAGGCGCATCTATCCTATTGGGCACATAGACTCCGTTCCTTATGTCATCATGGCTGAATTCGACGCCGTCCGGGGCGTATTTCATGTTTGATGCAGTGATTTTCCTGTCAAGCAGGAATTCATCGATGCCTCCCGCGGCCCGACTCAATTTTATCCCCCACAAAACCGTGTCCCTTCTGCCCATGCCGGACAAGTGCAACAAATTGAAAGCGGATGCAAAGCTTGGTCTAGACCCTCTCGGACCATGGTAATCCGGAGATGACTGCGCAAGCAGGGATGCGTTGGCATTGAATCTTGGATATACGATTCCGCCGCCTTCTTTTACTCCTGTACTTTCTTCCAATGGCAGGGAATTGTTTCTTCTTATTTTATTCAGCGTATTTTCTTCATTGCCGTCTGACAGCAGTTTTGCCCACAACCGTTCCCGCTCATCCTTTCTGAGCTTCCAATAGTCATTTCTTATCTCGGGCATGTATCCCTTGGGCATGAAAATTATAAAGAGGACAAACCTTTTAAAACGCAGAATTGATTTACAACAAGGGTTGTGAATGGTGAAAAATGCGTTAGACGTTTTGGCATGCCCCAAGTGTAAGGGAAATCTGCAGTCGAGCGGCTCGCATCTGATGTGCAAGAGATGCAAAATGCTCTATTCAATTATCGATGGCATTCCGGACATGCTGATTGAGGACGCCAAGAAGATTTGACATGATTGTGATAGGAATCGATCTGGCAGGGAAAGACAAAAACCCCACAGGCGTCTGTGCGCTAGGCGACAAGTCTGAGACAAAGGCTCTTTTTTCCGACAGCGACATAATCGCTGAAGTTTTGCGAGTAAAGCCCGACTTGGTCGCGCTTGATGCGCCGCTCTCGTTCCCTGCGTCAGGATATTATCGCCAGTGCGAGGATCTTTTGGCGCAGCGCGGGTTCAAGCCATTATCACCGATGTTTCCGTATATGCGCATCCTTGTCGAAAGGGGCATCAAATTGAAAAACGAATTCGAGAAATCCGGAATCAAAGTCATTGAAGTCTATCCGAAAGCGAGCGAGTCGATTCTGGGATTGAACAAGACCGAGCACGCCAACGAGCATGAATACGAGGCATTGGTTTGCGCACTGACCGGCAAGTCGTATTTAGATGGAAAATACGAGGATTTGTCCGGAATTATTGTTCCCAAAGCCTGAAATCAAGGATAAAAAAACAGGCAGCGTCTTATTTGTTGATGTATCGCGGTTCGAGGACTTTCAATACAGCTGAAGAAGCAATAGCTACTTGGCAAAAAGAAGCGGAAGCACGCATGATGAGGAGCGGTATTCTTTGCAGGTGCCATTGCTATGCTCCGGGCGTTGGGGGTTATGATCCTGACGTTGGGAGTGTGCGAGGAGTTTCTCCTCTTCGCTGGTGCTTGAAGCTGCTCCCAGAAGATACTTACAGAAAATACGAGCGGGATACCAGGGAAGAGGACAAATATTACTATTCAAAAAAACAGGTGGCTGTTACGCATCCCGGTGAGATAAGGGTGAGATTGGATGCGCGGGAAGAGAACAACTATTCGGTTAAACACGATATCTGTCCCAGCCCTTCCGCAGAATCGCTTCTGCTGGGATATCTGGGAAAGAAAGTGCGGTTGGGAAAGAACATTATTGTAAAAGAATAATTCTAGCGGAACTATCGGAATAGTATTACATCAATGATAT
Source organism: Candidatus Aenigmatarchaeota archaeon (assembly GCA_043806535.1). Classification (GTDB taxonomy): domain Archaea; phylum Aenigmatarchaeota; class Aenigmatarchaeia; order JACPZZ01; family JACPZZ01; genus JAZDGV01. The sequence goes on along the minus strand of JAZDGV010000092.1, from coordinate 5,506 downwards.
TTCTTTTGTTGGTTGGAAAACAATGCATGACAAAGAAAGTACAAATGCCAGATGAGCTTAACCCAGAACTTCTCTAGTTTGTAGGAGCGATAGTAGGCGATGGATGCATACCGCTAAAACACAATGGGGATGGCAAAAGAAGTTTTGTAATAACCATAGAAAAATCCAACAAAGAATTTATAGTTTCAGCCTTTAAACCGATGGCAGAAAGATTGTTTGGAACAAAATGGTCTATAACGACAAGAAAAAGAAAAAATAGAAAACGAACATGGTGCGCATATTTGTATTCAAAGGCTGTATGCAATTTTCTTTTTGAGAGGTTCGGTCTCCCGGAAGGTGAAAAATCCGCAAATGTTCGTATGCCATCACTGATAAGAAATCTGAACCCTAAACAAAGAATACCCTTTATTGTTGGCGTTATGGATACCGACTGGGGAATATTGGGAAATAGCTTCGGGACGCATTGCAGCAGCAGGATGTTGCTGATGGATATCAGAGATGCTCTGAAGGAGCTACTAGGCATCAACCCTAAAATAACGAGATATTTTCAAGGAAAGTTCGTATCCTACCAGATGCGCCTTAGTGTTGCCCAAAAAGCAAAGCTTTTTAATGCTCTGGAGACTTATTTCCCTTTAAGGAATCATAAACGCCGCTTATGTTTCCAGTGCCGAGGTGGCTGAATCTGGTTAAAAGCGCCGGTTAATTTTGGTACTTTGCCAAAATTGGGCGATACTTGAGAACGATGATAACAAGGCTTGATTCCGATAGCGGCGGAACAGCGCCCTCGTGGCGTTGTGCAGATGAGGAGTCCTTTAAGTGATGAGTTTAGAAATCCGGTGTGGCGCAAGCCACGTAGGGGTTCAAATCCCTTCCTCGGCGTAAGTCCAGTCAGAACCGCCACCGCAACCGCCAACGCCCCCGGCTTGATTCTTTTTAATAAGTGACGCGTATTTTAAGAAAGGCTGTTGATGATGCTTGCGGAACTTGCCAACTTGGGATTGTCAAATGAATTGATAGTAGTGCTAATGGCTGCAATCCCTGTAGCAGAATTGCGTGTGTCGATTCCGACAGCCATAGGAATATTTCAAATGCCGTGGCAGCAGGCGTTCTTTTTGAGCATCATAGGGAATTTAATTCCCATCCCGTTCCTGCTCCTGTTCTTCGAATCCGTTGCAAACATGATAAGCAAAAACAGGAAAGGCAAAAAATTCATCGACTGGCTCTACAGTTATGGAAGAAAGAAAACGGGAACTATTGAAAAATACAAGCACGCGGGTTTGATAATCTTCGTTGCCATTCCATTGCCAGGAACAGGCGCATGGACTGCGGCGCTGATTGCACAACTGCTTGGAATGAAATTCAAATACGCCATGATTGATATCGTGCTTGGAGTCATCGGCGCCGGGATAATAGTGACAGCGCTTGTCCTGATGGGATGGATAGGCGCTTTAATCGCGCTCGCAACAGTTGCTGCGCTGGCGTTCATAAGTTCGCCGAAGCGCGCTTAAATCCCTTTCTCGCAAATAAAATCTAATGCCGAATGACGTCGCATTCTACATACCTCCGTTGGTCGAAGCGGGGAAAGTGATTGTTCCCGGCGCTCAGGTCGGGATAGTGGAATACAGGACCAGGAAATTGTGGAAATTCGACAGGCCGCTAAGAATCATGGAATACCAGGAGCTGAATCCTCCGACGCTTGCGCAGTTAAGGCACGCTTATTTTGACAAGGACTCATCGGGAAAATGGGTCTGCCCGGAATACAGGGACATTGTGCGCGGTGACAAAAACAACGATTTGACCTCAACTTTTCTCTTGGATGGAAACCGGTGTGTGGAGCACCCGACAAATCTTCATAAGGAAAAAACTTTTTACCAGGGCAGGGAAAGAAAAGTGTGGATAGTCCAGGGAAACGTGAAAAACATTGAGCTTCCGCCAGAGGGATGGATTTTAGAATTTGACAAACCTACAGGCTTGCCGAGCAGGACATCGAATCAATACGAAGACGCGGAGAAAATCTTTGGATCCGACGCATCGGCTTTTCGATACTCAAGAAGGGGGTTGCGCGCGGTATCGCGCCGCAATCTGGGATTTGCCGGCACATTCGTGATCGATGCCACCCGAAATCCTTTGGCTCCCGAGTTCCTCGGCGCAAGGCCGTGCAAAGAATCGAAATAATTACAATGCGAACTGCTCGTGCTTCAATCCAAGCGCGTCAGCGACATCCTTGTTCGTCAAGCGCCCCTTGTATGTGTTGACGCCTTTGCGCAACGCCTCATCGCCAACCGCTTTCTCAAAGCCGTTCGCAATCTTCAGCGCGTAAGGAAGAGTCGCATTGGTGAGCGCGAATGTCGACGTATAAGGGACTGCGCCCGGCATGTTCGTGACGCAGTAATGGATGACGCCCTCTTCGACATAAATCGGATTCTGATGACTCGTCGCATGCGAGGTCTCGACGCAACCGCCCTGGTCGATTGCAACGTCAACTATTACAGATCCCGGTTTCATTCGCTTAACCATATTGCGCGTTACCAATTTCGGAGCTTTTGCTCCGGTTAAATAAACCGCGCCGACCAGCAAATCAGCTTCTGCGACAGCGTTTTCTATGTTCGAGGCGTTTGACGCCAGCGTTTTGACTTTTCCATTCCAAACTTTTTCAATATTATTTAACTGTTTTTCATTCCTTCCGATAATCGTGACATCCGCTCCCATCCCGAATGCGATTTTTGCGGCGTTCGTCCCTACGATGCCGCTTCCCAATATCACAACCTTTGACGGCTCCACGCCAGTCACGCCTCCCAGCAATTTGCCGAAGCCGCCATATGTTTTTTCCAGATAATGAGCTCCTATTTGCGCTGCCATGCAGCCAGCAACTTCGCTCATTGGCGTGAGCAATGGGAGCGTTCCATCGCCCAGCTCAACGGTCTCATAAGCAATCGCTGCCACCTTCCTCTCCAGCAGCATTTTTGTCACTTCCGGCTCAGCTGCCAGATGGAGATAAGTGAAAAGAATCTGGTTCTCGCGCAAAAGCCCAAACTCGGAATTTTGGGGCTCCTTGACCTTGACAACCATCCCGGCTTTTCCGTAAACGTCTTTGGCGGTTTTCAATATTTTCGCGCCCGCCTTCTCGTATTCAACGTCTTGGAAACCTGAATTCTTTCCTGCGCCTGACTCCACAAGAACCTCGTGCCCTGCATCTGCAAGCGCCTTTGCGCCATGAGGCGTCAAACCGACGCGGTTTTCGCCGATTTTGATTTCCTTCACGGTTCCTACAATCATTTCCATCAACAAGAATTGCCTTGTCGAATTATTATATTAATCCGGTTAAAATATGGCAGGTGTCGTAGTCGGGAGCTAAACATTAAAAACCTCTACGCGACTAAATGTCTTTAAAATAACCTTCTTTGGCAAAGAAGGTTAATCAAGAAATGCAAACATAATTGATGATTATGGCAAAGCTTGTCTGGCTTATTGGAGGGGAAGCTGGTTTTGGGATTCGCGAAGCCGGATTAATATTTGCGAAGACGTGCGCGCATGCCGGTTTCAACGTTTTCGGCTACGCGGAATATCCTTCACTTATCAGGGGCGGGCACAACACCTATCAGGTATCAGTCGACGATGAAGTGTTTTGCAACTCAAAGATGATTAACATTCTGGTCGCGTTGAACAGGGAAACAATAGAGCTCCATGCGCCGGAACTGACGCAAGGCGCGGTTATAATTTATGACTCCGATGCGATTCCAAAAGAAGCTGAAAAATTGTCAAAGACCATTTTCTATCCGATACCTCTCACGAAGCTTGTGAAAGAAACAGGCGGAAAGGACATTGTAAGGAACACTGTAGCGCTGGGCGCATCATGCGCTGTCATAGATTTCGATTTTTCCTTGATACAGGAATCCCTTAGCGAAGAATTCAAATCAAAGGGGCAGGAAATCGTGGACATGAACCTGCGCGCGGCGCGCGCCGGATACGACTACATCAAAGGGAGATTCAAGGATGGTTTCAAGTTCAAGCTGAAAGCAAAGCCGGGCAATCACAAAAAAATCGTTCTCACCGGCAACGATGCGATAGGCATAGGCGCGATAAAGGCAGGATGCAATTTTTACGCTGGGTATCCGATGACCCCGATATCATCGCTGATGCCGTTCTTCGCTTCACATGCAAAAGATTACGGCATTGTTTTCAGGCATGCGTCGGATGAGATTGAGGCGATAAACCTTGCGATAGGCGCTTCATACGCAGGCGCGAAAGCCATGACCGCATCTTCGGGCGGAGGCTATGCGCTGATGGTCGAAGCGCTCGGGATGGCGGCGATGGCGGAGATTCCCGTTGTCGTTGTTGAAGGCACGCGCACAGGCCCGTCGACAGGGTTGCCAACATGGACAGAGCAAGGCGATCTCAGGTTTGTGCTCCATTCTTCGCAAGGGGAGTTTCCGCGCGTTGTAATCGCGCCCGGCGACGTGAATGAATGCTATTACAAAACTATTGAAGCATTTAATTTGGCGTACAAGTACCAAGTGCCTGCTGTTGTTCTCACGGACAAGCAGCTTGGCGAGAGCCACATGAGCGTTGAAAAGTTTTCGGCGGGCGCCAAGAATACAAGCGGCATCATGCAGGATAGCGAAGTGAAAAATCTCAAGGATTACAAGCGTTTCGCTTTCACAAAATCGGGCGTGTCGCCTCGCTCGGTTCCAAGCCAGCAGAACGGGCTTTACTTGGCGAACACGTACGAGCATGACGAGTTCGGCATATATTCCGAAGACGCGTTGAATGTGAAGAAGATGAAGGAAAAGAGGATGAAAAAAACTGAGGCGATGCTCGGCGAGATTCCCGACCCTGTCCTTTACGGCGACAAGAACGCAGAACTAACCATTGTCGCGTGGGGCTCGACCAAGCTCCCTGCGCTGCAGGCGATAAAGATTCTCGGAGAAAACAAAATCAAAGCAAACGTTCTGCAAATAATCTACATGGAGCCGTTCAAATCGGCGCAGATTGGAAAGATTCTCAACAGTGCCAAAAAACTTCTGATTGCCGAGAACAACCAGACCGCGCAGCTGGCGGGATTGATAAGGGAGAAAACAGGCGTTGAGATCAAAGACAAGCTTTTGAAATACGACGGCAGGCAATTTTTCGCAGAAGAGATTGCCGAGAAAGTTAAAGGGATGATGAGAAAATGACCGCGATGAGAATTGAAGATTTTGACTTGGGGACCAAGCCGAAATGGTGCCCCGGATGCGGAGATTTCGCCATATGGGTTGCTGTGCGCCAAGCGTTAGTTGAGCTTAACATACAACCTCACGAACTTGTCGCGACCTATGGCATCGGCTGTCATGGCCACATGTCCAACATGCTAAAGTGCTACGGCTTTGAGTCATTGCATGGACGCGAGATTCCTGTTGCGATGGGAGCAAAGCTCGCAAACAAGTCACTCCATGTTGTTGCTGTCGCAGGCGATGGCGATTGTTATGGAGAAGGCGTCAACCATTTGATAAATGCGGCAAGGTCTAAC
>JAZDGV010000091.1:0-7394 GCA_043806535.1 Candidatus Aenigmatarchaeota archaeon | reverse complement strand
TAAGCCAGATAAAAAAGCGCGACGGCCGCGTCGACGAATTCAGCCAGGATAAAATCGCGGAAGCGATATTCAAGGCGGCCGCATCGGTCGGGGGGCGCGACAAAAAATTATCGAGGGAGCTTGCGTCCAAAGTTGTAGATTTGCTGGAGAAAAAGCTGCAGAAGGAAAACAAAAAAATTCCAGATGTTGAGGAAGTCCAGGACTTTGTCGAAAAGGTCCTTATCGAAGAAGGACATGCGAGAACGGCAAAAGCCTACATATTGTGGCGCCAGAAAAGGAAGGAAATTCGAGACGCTAAGAACATGCTCGGCGTCGTCGACGAGCTAAAACTACCGATGAACTCCATACGCGTCCTCACGAAGCGGTATTTGAAAAAGGACGAGAACGGGAAAATCCTCGAATCGACAGGCGAGTTGTTCAGGCGCGTCGCGCACAACATCGCGGAAGCGGATTTGATATACGACAAAAACGCGGACACGAAAAAAACAGAGGACGCGTTCTATGAGATGATGACAAAAATGGAGTTCCTCCCAAATTCGCCCACATTGATGAACGCGGGCCGGGAATTGCAGCAGCTTTCCGCCTGTTTTGTGATACCTGTCGGGGACTCAATTGAGGAGATTTTCGACGCAGTGAAATACACGGCCATAGTTCAGAAATCCGGCGGCGGGACAGGGTTCTCTTTCTCACGCCTGCGACCGAAAGGCGATTTTGTAAAGACGACTTCGGGCGTGGCGTCCGGACCCATCTCTTTCATGAAGATATTCGATGTGACATGCGAGCAAATCAAGCAGGGGATGATGCGCATGGGCGCGAACATGGGAATCCTGCGCGTCGACCATCCGGACGTTCTGGAGTTCATCACATGCAAGGAGAGCGGAAACGCAATCTCCAACTTCAACATCTCCATCGCTTTGACAGAGAAGTTCATGGCCGCCCTGCATAAGAACGAGGACTACGACATGATAACTCCGAGAAACAAGAAACCGGCAGGGAAGATGAGCGCGCGCAAAGTTTTTGACATGATTGTGCTGATGGCATGGAAGAACGGCGATCCGGGAATAATATTCATAGACAGGATAAACAAGAGCGCCTCAAACCCGACACCCGACCTCGGGGAAATCGAATCGACGAATCCGTGCGGCGAACAGCCGCTGTTGCCGTTCGAGTCGTGCAATCTCGGCTCGATAAACCTTGTAAAAATGCTGAAGGCGACCGACAAAGGCTACGAGGTTGACTGGGACAAACTCAAGGACACCGTGCGCAAATCCGTGCATTTCATGGACAACGTCATTGACATGAACAGGTTTGCGATACCGCAGATAGAAAAAATGACAAAGGGCAACAGGAAAATCGGATTGGGCGTGATGGGATTTGCGGACATGCTGATAATGCTCGGAATACCCTACAGTTCGGAAGAAGCGGAGAAAGCCGCCGAAAAGGTCATGAAATTCGTCGACGAGGAATCAAAAAGCATGTCCGCGGATTTGGCGGAGAAGCGCGGGGCATTCCCGAACTTCAAGGGCAGCATCTATGACAAGCCAGGCGCTAATCCTTTGAGGAATGCGACCACAACGACAATCGCGCCTACAGGTACGTTGAGCATAATAGCCGGATGTTCTTCGGGCGTGGAGCCCCTGTTCGCAGTCGCGTTCACAAGGAATGTCATGGGAGGCGCTGAGCTGGTCGAAGTTAACCCGCTTTTCGAGACCGCGCTGATAAAAGAGACGCTGTACTCCGACGATGTCATGAAAAAAGTCGCGCTGTCGGGCACCATCCAGAACATCGCCGAGCTTCCGAAGGACATCAGGAAAGTGTTTGTGTGCGCGCACGACATAACACCGGAGTGGCATGTGAAGATACAAGCCGCATTCCAAAAATACACGGACAACGCAGTTTCAAAAACTATAAACTTCCCGCACAATGCGTCGCCGAAGGAAGTGGAAGACGCTTACATGCTCGCGTACAAGCTCGGGTGCAAAGGAGTTACAATATACCGCGACAAAAGTCGGGAAGCGCAAGTGCTGGATTTGGGCACAAAATCGAACGGCAGCGGAAGAAGCGGCAACGGCGTGTGAAAAGGCGCCATTCAAACCCCGCATTCTTAAATTATGAACTAGGATGAATATTTTATGCTGGTTTCTGCGATCCTGCCTGTTTATAATGAGTCGGCGGTCTTGAGAAGCTCTGTCAGAAGATTGGAGAGAGCGCTTGAAAAGACGGAATATGATTACGAGATAATAATAAGCGAGGACGGGTCAACTGATGGGACGGAAGGGGTAGCAGAGGAGTTGGCAAAGAAAAACAAAAAAATAAGATTCATACATTCTGCAAAAAGACTGGGCAAGGGAGGCGGAATAAAGAAGTCTTTAAAATATGCCAAAGGCGAAGTCCTGTTTTTCACGGATATAGATTTGTCTGCAGACCTCGCTTGCTTGGATGAGTTGATTGAAGGCGCCAAAGAAAATTCAATATGCGTCGGTTCTAGGATGTTGCCAGATTCGAAGGTGGACAGGCAAATGATTAGGAGCATCGCATCTCGGGTTTATAATCTTTTAGTGAGATTGCTTTTCAAAACCGAAATAAAGGATATGCAATGCGGGTTTAAGGCGTTTCATAAAAACATGAAGAACATACTCCTTGCGGCTAAAAGCAACGGCTGGTTTTGGGACACCGAGGTTCTGCTGCTCGCGGAAAGGAATCGCATAAAGGTAAAACAAATACCCGTCAAGTGGGTGAAAGGCGAAGAGTCCAAGACCAGGTTAATTGGAGACGGTGTCAAACTATTCTTGAATCTGGCAAGTCTAAGATTGCGGATGTAAAAAGAAAGGCACGGCACCACAACAAATAAAAATCCAGGTCTGGTGATAATATCTGTGAAATCGACAAGACGGTTTGGCAAATACCCTTTGTTGTCCATAATAGTGCTTGCATCGATAATTAGGATGTTATTCTTTGTCGGGTTCGGTCTGGGCGACGACCCGTACTATGCGAGAACGGCGAAATATTTTATGGAGGATGGGTTCAGATCTTTGTCATTGGAATTTGGATCTAACTACAGGATTGGGTTGTGGATACCCGTTTCGTTCTTCTTTAAAACCCTAGGGGTTAACGACATATCTTTCATTCTTTTCCCATTTTTGTCATCGCTCGGGTTAATAGTTTCAGTCTATCTAATCGGCAAAGAATTATTTGATGAAAAGGTCGGGCTTATATCCGCCTTTTTTTTGGCGATAAGCCCATTCGATTCCGTGTTCTCAAGCACCATGACAATAGACATAATAACAAGTTTTTTTGCGGCCATGAGCTTTCTCTGTTTTATCAGAGGCAATAAAGCCAGGAATCGCACTTTTATTTTTTACTATTTGCTGGCAGGCGGTTTCTTGCTATGGTCGTATTTCATAAAACCGGTCGCGTTCATGCCACTCGTTTTTATACCAATCACGCTCATTGAGATAAAATCCATAAAAAAACACGCGATATTTTATCTTATTGTTGCACTTTTATTCTCAATTTCCTTTATGGCGGATTATGCCATTTCGGGGGATTTTTTGCATTATTTTCATCAAGAGTTGAAATACGCGCCTAGACCCGGATTGTTTCAAGACATCGGGATTTCGTATTTTAAATGGATGTTCACAGGCGACATGTCCTTTGGCATACTTATGTTCGGATATTTCTTCTATCTCGCAACGCTGAGTCTGATTTATTGCATTGCCAATAAAATAAAAAACAGTTACAACTTGTTAATGTGGTTCTTTATGGTTTTTTTGTTGCTTGAATTTTTGCCGATGGGCATCAGTCCTTATGCGGTAGCACCGAGGTTCTTTAGGTACGCGCATGCGTTTTTTGTGCCAGCGGTTCTTGTATCCGCCGTGGCCTTAAATTCAATCTGGAATTTTTCAATTTCCAGATCCAAAAAACATTCGAGTTTGACCAAAATGATATTTCTGATAATTTTCTCCGCATTAACGTGCGCTTCTTTAATCGAGGGCGCCAAACTGTCAAATTTATATCGGGACTCTTTCGGCGATTCGACCGAGGCATCGTTATTCCTTTTAAAATTGGACCCCAAGCCGATATACAGCGACAATGCCATGTCAGACAGATTTGATTTTTACACGGGCTATGAAAGAAGTTCGCAGTTAATGTGGTACGTTAACAACCACTCGTTTCAAATGGACATAATTGAAAAAAGAAATTACGAACCACTTAAGAATATCTCGGACGCGTATGTCGTTGTCGGCGGCGCCAGATCCCCGGACACAAGTCCGCACTTGATGTTGAGCTCATGCTCATTTGAAAAGACCAATAATTGGGAATTGATAGCAACATTCAAAAGAAACTTAACCGAGTACAGAGCAGAACCATTAAAGATTTATTACGTTCCTGAAATAGTATAAAACAACGGCGTCCGATTACACCATTCCGAGCTGCTATTTCAAGAATGTGTATGCGAATCCTGCTATTACGAATGCAAGGATTATCGCCACCAATATCGGGAACAGTATGACAGCCGCGAGAGCTTTCCACATGCCTATTCTGTGGTACTTGGAAATTCCAAGCACGGAGAGGTATAATGTGTAAAGGCTTGGAATAACGCCTATCAGCGGAACCCATCCGAACAGCAGGCTTGGCGTCGAAGCATAAACATACGCTTTGTAGGTTTCATGGTATTTTCCCTTCCCGCCGAGCAGCCTCGCGATTATGTTCGTAATCCACGCGCTTACAAACGGAGAGAGCAAGCCGGCTGCGTATGAAAACACGGCAAGGAATTCCTTTGAAATCATCGAAACAGGAGACGAAACAAGATAATTGCCGATTGCGTAAACCAGCGAAACCATAGCCAGATACCTGAAGGGGTCAGAAATCCCTTTCTCGGTCTTGACTTTGGCAAAGAATTTGGATGGCTTCAGCATCACGAACTTCGCTTTTTTGACGATTCCAAGCTTTGCCATAACAATATTAAAAAGTCTAGGTTCTTAAAACATAGTCATGGCAGAGAACAAAGAGATGGTGCTCGTGGACAGCAAGGACAATGTCACAGGGTTCGAGACGAAGCAGAAAGCGCATGAAGCCAAAGGCATTTTGCACAGGGCCATATCCGCGTTTGTTTTGAACAGCGAGCGCCAGGTATTGATTCAGCGCAGGAGCAAATTGAAGAAGCTGTGGCCGCTGTTCTGGAGCAACACGTGTTGCACGCATCCGCACATAAATGAAACTTACCAGCAGGCGGCAGAGCGCAGGATTTTCGAGGAACTGGGTTTCAAATGCGCGCTAAAACTACTTTACAAGTTCGAATACCATGCGGATTTCAACGGCTTGGGCGCGGAGAACGAACTTTGCGCAGTGCTAATCGGGCGATATGATGGGGCGGTAAAGCCTAACGCTGATGAAATAGCGGAATGGAAATACGTAGGCGTGGACGAATTAAAGCGGGATATGGCGAAGAATCCTGACGCATACACGCCTTGGTTCAGGATGGAGTTCGAACGCATTTCGCGAGAATTTGCCGCTGAACTGCGCTAAATCTTGCGCTCGATGAGGAAATACGCGAACTCCTTCAAAAGGCTTTTCGCTTTCGACTCCTTGAGATTGCTTTCGACATCGTCCCATGACGCTTTCACAAGCTTTCTTGAGAATTCTTTCGCATATTCGACAGCGCCGGACGCCTTTATTATTCCCATGGCTTCGGCCAGTTTCTTTCGGTCGCTTGTGTGCTCCCCCAAAATTTTCATCAATCTTTCCCTGTCCCGCGCCGACGCTTTTTTGAGAGTGTGTATCACCATTAGCGTCATTTTGCCTTCTTTTATGTCCTCGCCGAACTCCTTGCCCCAACCCTCGCTCGGGGCTATGTTCAGAATGTCGTCCTGTATCTGGAATGCGATTCCAACAGATTCCGCGAACTTGCCGACTTTCTCAACGATGCGGCTGTCCGCGCCCGCGAGAATCGCCCCGATTTTGGCTGCCATGCGCGCAAGCGTGCCAGTCTTGAACGCACACATCTGCAAATATTGCGCTTCGCTCACGTTGTCGTCGCAGAGCTGATTGTGCCATGCGATGTCCATCGCCTGCCCGTAAGAAAGGTTTATCATCTCCTGCGTCCATGCCTCAAAAATGCCATTTGTCTTTTCCGCGCCTATTTTTTTCTCGTTCCTCATCAATACGGCCATCGGCAAGAAATACATCATGTTGCCTGTGTTTATCGCCACATCGGTGCCGAACAGTTTGTATGTGCAAGCTTTTCCCCGCCGCAAATCGCTCCTGTCCTCTATGTCGTCGACCATCAGCGTGCCGTTATGGACGACTTCCGGTATCACCACAAAATCAAGTATGCCCTTTTGGTCCTTTCCTAGCGCTTCGGCTATCAGGAGCATCAGCGCCGGGCGCCAGCGCTTCCCGCCGCGGTCGAGCAGGTCCCAGAACGGCTTTGCGAAGCATTCGTTCATCGCCTCTTCGCAGTATTCATAGGAAGGTTTTCCGAAAGTCTGCGCAAGGGCGCTTTTGCCGTATTTCCTCGGTATCCATTCCTCTATTTTCCTGTTCACGACAACGCTTGTTTCCTTGAGATAGTCTTCTATGGCGCCCATATTACCACTACAATAAACCTTTGTCTTAATTATAAGAAATAAAACCCCATAATAAAATATGAGGATAAAGACCGGGGTTCCGGGGCTTGACGATCTTATTGGCGGCGGCTTTGTGACAGGTTCTTCGATACTGGTTTCGGGCTCATGCGGCACAGGCAAAACGGTTTTCGGCATGCAATTCTTGTGGAACGGGCTGGTCAAAGGCGAGCCAGGCGTTTACATATCGTTCGAGGAGACACCAAGGGAGATACGCGAGGATGCTTTGTCGCTTGGCTGGAATTTCGACGCGTTCGAGAATAAGGGGATGTGCAAAATCAGCTACTATGACCCATTCGAGATTTCCGGCGCGAACACGCTTCTGCTTGAAGATATACGCAAAACCAATGCGAAGCGCGTTGTCATAGATTCGGTCTCAGTCTTTGCGATGCACCTAAAAGACGCCGCAAGGACAAGGAAGATGATTTACAAGCTCATTGAGATGCTAAAGAAAACAGGCGCCACGATAATTCTCCTCTCCGAGACGCTTGAGGATTCGAGGAATTTCTCAAGGTTCGGCATCGAGGAATTCATAGCAGACAGCGTGATATCGCTGAACTGCGTCGAGATAGACGGCATTTTTTCCAGGTTCCTGGCTGTGCGAAAGATGAGACGCTCTAATCACACGCATGAACTGCATCCCTTCGAGATAGGCAAAAACGGCTTGGAACTGCTCGGCGCAGGCTGATTCTCGGTTTCTTTAAAAACACGGCAGGAAAACGCTTAAATATCGTCTATCACAATATTCAAACCCAAAGGGAGCGCAAT
>JAZDGV010000090.1:0-2658 GCA_043806535.1 Candidatus Aenigmatarchaeota archaeon | reverse complement strand
CGTGGATACTAAAATAAGGATTTCTGACGCTCGCACACTCAAAGAGCTAAAATTCCTACAGGACAAGATTCGCTTCCTTTCCGAGCAAATAGACTACATCAAAGGCTCGAAGGTCAAGAAAGCGATTGGAAAGGCAAGGGGGCGATAGAAATGGCGCTCCAAACGGTTCAAGCGCAGGCGCAAAAACAGGTGTTTGGCGCCTTGTTCACCCGGGATCTTGTCACGGTAAAGACATTCCCTGAAAGATACCCCGGCATAAACAGGGAAAACATGGAACTTCTCGTAAAACTGATGACAAAAATCAACAAGGTCAAGGGCATCAGGGAAGTCATCAATGTCGAGTCAAAGAACTATCTCGGCTTTGTCGGGGATTGCATATTGTTCCTTTTCGGCGCCCAATCAACCGACTACGGCAGCATCGCTGAAATAATCGACAATGTCAAGGCGGGTGTGAGGCAATGAAAATTGCTGACTTGGGTGTGCCATTCGCTTTGATTATTGCTGCCATATTATTGCCATATGCCATAGACACGCTGTCTCAAGAAAAAAATATTGTTGTGTTTTGGTATAATATTGCGACAATTCCGTTTAATGTGATGATTTTTCCAACTGGTTTGATTAAGTTGGAAATGATGATGAAACGTCTTATTGATAGATGGAATATGACGCGTTATTATGACACCGATTGGGCAACAAAAATTTAATTAGCGTTCAATTTGAAGTGATTCATATGGCTGGCAACAAATTCAAGCAAATATTGGAGCAGGACCCGATATTCCCGAGCATACTATCCGCGAGTGTATGGAACGAAAATGCACTTAGAAAAAAACAATATGTCTCGAAATCCGTATTGAACAGCTCAGACGGGGCTTTCTTACCACAATTTGAAGCAAAACAGGTCAAGCTTGCGTACCACTACCCTGACAGAAAGAGTCTGATAGACTACTATGATAAAAGCGTGATCGGGGTTTATTGGGGGAAGCCCCAGAACGCGTTGTTCTATCTGGGATTAATTGGCAAAGGTTATCTGACAATCGTAGCGGATGGGGTGACATCGGCTTCTGACTTGATAAGCGCCGGCAAAAGAATCCAGAAAAAGCTGTGATTTTTCAGAATATTTTGAATTTCTCGGCGGCTTCTATCCCTGTTCCGGTCAGATAAAATTCCACTTCGCGCCCCTCTTCCAGCGAGCGATGCTTCAACAATATCGCCCTGCGCCTCGAAAGCTCGTTCGTTTTCTCGATGAAAACAATCGTTTTGCACCAGTATTTTATCGCGTCTCCGCCGATTATCTCGGTCTTTTCCGTCTCGAATTTCCTGAACACGTGAGACGTTATAAGAACGGGAATCTTCCTTTCGCGCGCAAGGTTGGACAACAGAGCAAGCTGTATGCCAAGCTGCTTGTTTGCGGCAAGGACGTCGTCCGTCTCCGCGTATTCAAGCCGGTAAAGCGCAACCGCCGAATCAAGTACCACAAGGCCTACCGAACCGTCCGCGCACATGTCATCGAGTTTTTTTATTATCCCTTCCTGCTCCCTGAACGTTTTGGGCGCCATGAAGATTATCCTGCCCAAAAAGCTGCTTTTAACGCTTGTCAACTGCTCGAATCTTTCCAACGAAAAGCCGCCTTCGGTGTCTATGAAAATTACTTTCTTGTTCTGCTTTATCGCCTCTATGGCAGTGAGCATGCACACATTCGTCTTTCCTGTGCCGGGCGTGCCGCAAAAGTTTGTCAAAGCGCCGGCTTCAACGCCGCCGCCGAGCAGTTTGTCCATTGACTCGTTGCCCGTGGAAAGCTTGTCGCGCATGTGTTTAATTGTGCTCATTTATTTAAAAACCGGATTTCATAGGAAGAATTGTATGCTCAAAAAATTCCTTTTGGTTCCGGCAGTTGCCGCCGTGATTTCAGGCGCGGTCTCGGCCGGCTTGTTCATCTACTTCGTGCTTCAGGCGATATCGCCTGGCACTTTGGCGACAGCCGCCATATTCCTGGCAGGAATTCTTCTCGGTGTTTTCGTTGCTGTCGGCGTAGGCGCTGTTGCGACGCTTGTGCAAGTCAGGAATTCTATCGTGAAAATGTCGCAAAAAACATGCGCAGCCTGCGCGGAAAAACTTCCTGAAAACGCCTCCTTTTGCCCGTTTTGCGGATGCAGGGCAGATTTAGCAATCCCTCTTATATTAGGGAGATTCTGAACCGTTAAGATATTAATCGCCAAAACGTCAATTGGAGTTTGATTCGAATGAAATTCGCCATTGCGGTCCTTATGATGCTGGTTCTTCTTAGTTCAGCGGTTTTCGCCGCTGACACGGGTCCGCTGAGACCCGCCTCCGCACCAAAGCTGGCAACATCCAACATTGCCACGACTACGACAATATCGACTGGCGCCGGCGGGAATGATACATCGCCTGCGTTGGTACGCGAAAGGGAGGCGGCGCAATCCATTGTGAAGAATGCCAGGAATGTCACAGAGCTCAAGGAAATAATCAGCGCCAGAACTAACCAATTGAACAAGGAGATGGAGCGCCTGGAAAACCGCGAACAAAACGTTTACAAGAACCAGAATAAGGTGAGAATAGCCGTCCACACGCTGCTCGCTATGGAAAACCTCACCGGCGGAATCGGAAGGAATGTTTCCGCGATTGCCAGGGATTTTAATA